>NZ_JAKTNT010000003.1 GCF_022760925.1 Thermus hydrothermalis
GTGGTCCCCCGAGCATAACTATCCCCAGGGTGCATAAGTGCAAGTTTTGAGCTAGGAGGTAGAGGAGAAGGCCAAGGGCGACGGCCCCCAGTATGAGGGGGTTTGCGGTCAGGTGGAGGAGAATCGCCCCTGCTAGGAGGGCTAGGGCACTAACGTGAATAGCGCCCAAGGCGTTGAGGGCCAGGGCCATGGCGCTTAGGAAGCTGAGAAAGCCAAAGCCCAGAAGGGGGGCGTGGTAGTCCCCGGACCAGGGGAGGCTGAGGAGCACGAGAAGGGTGGGCACGGAGGCGGTAAGGGCGTAGGACCAAAGGGAGCGTTGAAGGGCAAGAAGAAGGGCTCCGGGGCTTGCCGTCTGCCAGAGGATTTTGGCCAGGGTTGTAACGAAGGCCGATAGCCGCATTTCCACCAAAATGGAGGCCAAAAGGTAGATCCCCAGCCCAACGAGAGCCCTATCGCCGGCCAAGTCCACCAACCTCCAGAGGACAAACCCCTGGCCCAAGCCATAGGCTCCATACACCCACTCCCCCACCAAGACCTTGCCTAGGAAAGCAAAACTATCCCTTCGGAGGGGACTTGCCTGCTGAAGGAGGAGAACCAGGGGGAAAGAACCCACCCAGAAGGGGCTCATCCCCGAAACCCGGAGGAGAATGGCCAGGAGGAGGAAGCCCGAGGCTACCCAGGCGGCCTTGTCCTCGAGGCCCTTCAGGGTTAGCACCCCCACGGCAACCCAGGCCATGCCTGTGCCCCAGGTGGCCGCAAACCCCAGGTCCAGGGGGGCTGTGACGCTCACCCCAAGGACCCCTACCCAGGCCAAAAGGCCCAGCACCCCTTTGGCCTCCGGGGGTTCCAGCTCCACCGCTGCCCTAAAGCTCACCCGGGCTGCCAGCTGACTCCAGGCCAGGAGGAAGAGCGCTGTTAGCCACCCTAAAGACCCGGAGTTCCAAAAAGTTACCAGGGTGCCTCCAAGGGTGAGGGCCACCGCCAGGTGCCGAGGGCCCAAGGTGCCTCGAGGCCTGGGCGGCTTGGGTCTGGGTTGGAAGTCGCGCTGGGCCAGGGCGAAGAGAGCTTGGGCTAGGGCAAAGGTGCTGGGCAGGCCAAAGAGGCGCTCCACGCGGTAGCGGTTGTAGCCGAGGACCTCGAGGTGGGCGGCAAGCTCGTAGGGGTCACTTATTTGGCTTAGGAGGTCCTTTAAGGTGTGCGCGAGCTCGCTAAGGCCTTGGGGATTTCTGGGAGGGGGGACGGAAGGGCGGTACTCGCCCCGGGCGCTCATTCGGGTACCTCCAGGGAGCCTTGAAGGGCCAAGGCCTCGTAGATGTTGGAGAACTCCTCTAGCATACGTTTAAGCGTGTACAGGCTCAGGACCTTTTCCCGTGCCTCCTTGCCCTTCGCCAAGCACCGCTCGGGGTCCTGGAGGAACCCCAGGAGCGCCTCTCCTAAGGCCTCGGGGTCCATGGCGGGCACCACCTCCCCCACGCCCTCCAGGACCTCGCCCACGCTCCCCACCCGGGTGCCCACCAGGGTGCGCCCCACGGCCATGTTCTCGATCACCGTGTAGGGGAAGCCCTCGGAGATGCTGGAGAGCACCCCCACCCACCCTCGGTGGTAGGCCTGGTACACGGGGCTTGCGGGGCCCATGAAGCGCACGTTGCCCTCGAGGCCTAGTTCCTTTACCCGGGTGCGAACGCTTTCCGCATAGGCTTCGTTTCCCCGGGGAACGGGACCGAAAAGGAGGAGTTGCGCCTCTGGAAGGGTTTCGCGTACCCGTCCGAAGGCGTCCACCAAGGTGAGGAGGTCCTTTAGCGGGTCAATCCGGCCCACCCATACGGCGGTGGGTGGGTTTTCCAGACGCGCGGGAGCTTCTGGGAACTGTGCGGGGTCAATGCCGTTGGCCACCACCTGGATGCGTTTGGGGTCCGCGCCGAGCTCCACCTCCCACTGCCGGTTGAAGCGGCTCACCGTGGTGATAAAGTGGGCCTCCCGGTAGGCCAGGCGGCTTACGAGGTGGTAAAAGCGGGCTTGGACCAGGCGCTCCGCGGGGGAGGGGTTGGTTTCGCTAAAGGCCAGATAGCGCTCCCTCAGGAAAACCCCGTGCTCGGTCAGAAGAAAGGGTACGCCCAGGTGCCGGGACACCAGCCAAGCGGGGATGACGGCAAGCCCGCCGCTTGTGGCGTGGATCAGGTCCACCTCGGGGATGGGATCTAGGGCCAGGAGGGGAAGGAGGGTGGAGCGAAGCCAGTGCAAGACAGCAAGCCCCTCCCCCAGGGTAGGCGGACGGCCCAAAAGGAGCGTGAGCCTTTCGGCCAGGAGCGCCTGTACTTTGGGGTGGAAGAAGAGGTTGTACAGGTGGCGCTTGCGCAAAAGGAAGATTTCCCAAAGCCCTTCTTGAAAGGTGGCTAGGTCCAGGTCTAGGAAAGCCAGGAGCTTGCTCAGGGCCGGCAGGAGGGCATGCAAGGGAGCGGGGGCAAAAGGGGATGCGTGGGGGGGGCGGTAGAGGTGAAGGGTTCTCAAGGAGGCTTCCGGGGGAATGGGTAGGGCGGGTTTAGCCTTTTGCGGTCCCCACAGGGCAAGGACGGTGAACTGGGCCTCGAGGCCAAAGAGGAGTTGCTCGCACCAGCGGCTCACTCCTCCCATGGCGTAGGGATACGTGCCTTCTGTGACGAAAAGAACCCTAAGGCGCTTGGATCGCATACGTTCCCGTCCCTACAAAACAGCGGTTACGACCGGCATACGCATCGCACGTGCTTGCTTGGATGCCCGTTACCCAGACGGGCTTGCCCTTTACGGTGACGGTTTGGGCGGCGGGGTCAATGACCGCCCGCACGCTTCCCGCATGTACTGCCTGATAGTGTAGGTAGCGCTTTAGGGCGCGCTCGCCGTATTCCAGCCAGGAGGGAGAGAGGAGGGGAAGGGTGCTATAGGTGGAGTATTTCTGAAGAAGTGTTTCTAGCCAGTCAAAGACCAGGTTCCTACCCGGGGCGAACTCCCGCAGGTTCGCCTGGTGGAAGTAGTGGCTTCCCCCGTCGGTGAGGAGGTGGTGCAGGGCTATGTTGGTTTCCTGGCCCAGGTACTCCTGGTAGCTGAGGGCACGCGTCCAGTAGGGGGCGGTGCCGTTTGGGGCGTACACGCTGTTGTAAGCGTTTACGGCCTCTTGGTCCGTGGTCACGTTGTAGAAGACATTGGTGGGCCAGTCTGCGGTCAGGTAAAGGCCAGGGGCCAGAGGATGGGGGAAGGCGCAGGTTCGGCATGGGGGCTTTTGGCTCTCCACGGACCAGTTGACCTTGGCAAAGCGGACCTTGTGTTCGCTTAGAGCTTGGAGAAAGTACGGGTTAGATGCGCCTAGGCCGTTGTCCTGACGGGGAAAGCCGTACGGGTTCGTGCCCTTCCAACCAAAGCCCGAGTACTGCCCGCTTTTGAAGGCCCGGTGCTCGTAGCGAAGGCCGAGGAGGCTTGCGATCCGGTTGTTCTCGGCGATCTCCCTTCGGGCTTGGGCCAGGTCGGTGAAGTCCATGTCCCAGTGGGTGTAGGAGTGGTTGTAGAAGCGGAAGGTGTCCTTGAGGACCTGGGTGGCCTGTACGAGGTCGTCCGCCAGGTTTATGGGTTCAGCGGCCACCGCGCCCGAGGGGTTGCAGGGAACCAGGTTGTCGTTGGGGTTGGGGTCAGAAACCGCCCCACAGCCGTTGAGGGCAATGTCCAGGGTGAAGCCCTGGGCCACGGGGTAGGCGGAGCGTAAGCCCGCCTGCTTTTGGGCCACGGCTTGGGCCTCGAGGCCGCTTAGCCGGTAGGGGGTGGCGTTGCCCACCCCAGGTGCGTCGCCGATGACCTCGGTGGAGAGGAACCAGTCGTCCACGTCCGCCCGCAGGTAGCGGCCATACTCCCCTAGGTACACCCCCCGGGTGACCCAGCCGATGAGCCCCGGGGCGAGGAGCCAGGTGTGGAGGAGGTAGGGGCTTTGGTCAAAGGTGAGGAGGAGTTGCTCCCGCCCGTCGGCGGTGGTGCGCACGATGCCGAAGACGTTGCCCTCCGCATCGGTAAGGAGCGGGGTGGCGGGGCAGGTGCCGCTTGGTGCTGCCTTGTAGGCGTAGGCGCGGCGCACGGGTAGGGTTCCCGTGAGGTCGGGGAAGACCGCCTGGCCTTCTGGGGTGAGGGTTAGGGGGTAGCTCTGGGCGAGGTCTATGCCGGCGGGGTCATTGGCCGCAGGGCTTGGGGTGAGGAAGCCTTCCACCGGGGTGAGGCAGCGGTCCTCGGGGTAAGTCCCGGGGTAGGTGTAGAGGATGAGTTCCCGCACCCCATAGTCCCGCTCGTAGGCCCAAAGGCGGTTCCAGTCCTCGGCCGTCATATAGAAGGTGGGCCCGGGCCAGGCGGCGAGCTGGCCCTCCGCCAGGATCACCCCTTGGAAGCGGCCCGTGCCATCGGGAAGGGTGAGGGAAACCTGGCTGAAGGGGGTTTGGCTCAGGTCCACCACCTCGTAGGGGATGAGGAAGGTTTCCAGGATGTCCCGGGCGGCGGCGAAGTGGGGGGCCGCCTCGGGGTTGGTGGAGGTGGTGAGGAGGAGGATGCGCGCCTCGTACCGGGCCCCGGGAAGGGCCTGGGGCCTTAGGGGAAGCTTCAGGGGCACGGGCCCCTCGAGGGCCGGCAGGGGGCGGCTCGGAAGCACCGGCAGGGCCGGGGGGGCGAGGGGAGGGCCTGTCACCTGGACCTTGGGCTTTGGAGGAGTCTGCCCCGTAAGGTTGCAGGCGGCGAGGAGGAGGGCGAGGAGGGCGAGACGGCGCACAGCGTTACCTCCCCTTTCTCGGCAGGCTCAAGGGGCTTAGCCCTAGACCCTGGGGCTGGACGCTACTTGCCCCGCTTCCTGGGTGCACCCCTGTGCCGTCCACGGTGAGAGCGTGCCACCACGTGTTGTACCCATCGCTGATGGTTGGCGCGGGAAAGCTCGCCACCAGGTGGTTGGCATTGTAGACCTTTACCTGGCCCCCAGAGGTGTTCCAACTTCCTCCGCCGAAGTACCAGTGGACGTAAACGCGGTAGGCTCCCCCTTGGTAGACGAAGCGGAGGGTTTCCTGCCCGGGGCCTTGGGGGGTGTCCCCTTCCAAGCAGGCGGCTCCTGCGGGAGGGCAGGTGCCGGGGTTGTTCCAGTAGATGTGCTGGGCCGCCGGGGTGTCGGGATAGAAGAGGTGGAGGTCCAAATCGGCGCCTGCGGTCCAGGAGAGCTCCACCCGCCAGTCGGCGGCATAGGTGACGGTGAGGGTGAAGTCCCAAGACCGGGTGGCCCCACCTCCTTGGGGTGTGGCCTTGAGGCGCAAGGGGTAGGTTCCCGGTGGGGGGTTGGCCACCTGGAGGGCTACGGGTCCCCCGCTGGCGGGGAGGGAGGGGCTTGCCAGGCTAAGGCCAGGGGGAAGGGGGGTGCCGTCTTGACGCTCCAGCGTGAGGAGCAAAGGGGTGTTGAAGCCGTTTAAGGGCGTCAGCGCCACTTGGAGGCTCCCCGTGCCCTCCCAGGGCAGGGTGAGGGCGGTATCCCCCCCGAGGGAGAAGTCCGTGGCCTTGAGGGTAAAGCCCACCTCCCGCACCCGGCTTCCCCCCTCCGCCCGGAGGGTAAGGGGGTAGTCTTGGGGGCTGAGGTTCGGGTCCAGGGCCAGGGTTAGGGGGACGGAGATGGGGTTTCCGTTCAGGGTGATTGTGGTGGGGCTTAGGGTAATCCCGGGAGGGGGGTTTACCAGGCTCAGGTTCACGGGTCCGCTGAAGCCTAGGAGGGGAGTTAGGTGGAGGACAGCTTGGGCCTGGCCGCCCACGGGGGCGGAAGGTGTGCCTTCCAGGGACAAGAGGAAGTCTGGGGCGGTGCTGTTCACGGCCACCGCCCGGCTTCCGGCGCTTCCCGCGCTGAAGCGGATGGCCCCTTGGTCCACGCCTTGGTTGGCCGTCACCCGGTAGACCTTCCCAGCGTAGCCCGAGGGCGTGTCGTCTTGGACCGCCAAGCCGCTGGGCGCTTGGAAGGTGACCGCGGGCAGGGGGCCGTTGCCCGAGTTTCCCACGAGGACAAGGGCGCTTTCCCCGGGGTTCAGGCTTAGAGCCAGGGGCGCCACCTCGAGGCCCGCCCCCAGGTTCGGGTTCACCACCTTGCGCAGAAGCCGCACCAGGTCTTGCTCGTCGGCGTAGCCGCTGGAGTCCAGGTCGGCGTGGTAGCGACGGTAGGGGTTCGGGGTAGCAGCCCCCGTAAGGAGGTCGGCGAGGAGAAGGGCGTCCGTTAAGCCCACGCTCCCGCTAGCGTTGAGGTCGCCCAGGGGGTTTTGGGCGAAAGCGGGATCCACCTCGCCCTGGCTCACCCCGGGAAGAGGGGTATAGCTTTGGGAGACCACGTGGCCTTGAGGGGTAAGGCCGGCTTCCTCCCAGGAGAGAGTAGCCTGGAGAGCCTCCGTTTCTAGGAGGTGCGCCTCGGGCCTAGCTCCTGGCTTTAGGGCCTGGAAGCGGACTCGGAGCACTTCCCCCGAGAGGGCATGGTAGGCAACCCCCGCTAAACGCACCCGGCCGGCCTCGAGGTGGGTTTCCGTGAGGAGGGGGCTTACGGGGCCCAGGTAGCGGAGGGCATTTGGGTCAAAGGTGATTTCCAAAAGAACTCCCCGCACGCTCTCCCCGTGCAAGACCCAGGCGCCTGCGCTAGGGTTCCGCACAAGGCTTTGAGGGTTACTACAGGCTGCAAGGATCAGCAGGGCGAGTAGGGTTAGGGCATTTTTTCCCACGTATACCTCCGTTTATGGACCCGGGGTTGTCGCACTGCTCCGGCTTCGTAAGCAGCCTAGGATGGGGAAGGGAGCTGGCCAGGCTCATAAAGGAGGGATGGGGGAGGCGAAGGCAGGGCCAGACATCCTAGGGAGCAGGGTATAGGTGGTAAGCACAAAGGGAAAAACCCCCGCATCCCCATTCCCCTTAAGGCGCTAGAACGAGGCTCCCTCCGCCTACTGAGGTGTCCTCCACGTAGTTCGCCTGGGTGAGTACCACGCCGCCCACCTCCAAAGTCCCGCCACCTGTTCCCGTGACGGAGAGAAGGGCGAGCTGTCCAGGCCCGGTAAAGGTGCTGCTGCACACCAAGACCACGTTCCACCGGTTCGGGTTGGAAGACACCTGCGCGAAGTCCAGGGTGCACCCTTGGGTGAGGGCCCCTGCGCCTGCGCTCAGGGTGAAGCCTGCAGGAAGCGTCACGCTGAACTGGGCAGCGCGGTAGGCCTGGGTGGTGCCCACCAGGTTCACCCCCACGGTGTAGGTGTTGCCTGTGCGTTCCAGGAGCGAGGGCTGGAGCGCCTTGGGCGCTTCGGCGACGGTAAGGGTAAAGGCACGGCTATGGGTAAGACCACCGCCCGTCGCCTCGAGGGTAAGGGTGTAGTCGCCCGGGGCCACATTAGGGCCCACACGTAGGGTAATCGCTAGGGTGTTTCCGGTGGTGGGGTTTTCCGCAAAGGTGTAGGACACCTTATCGTTTCCGCTACCGAGGACGCTTCCGTTCAGGCTGAAGGTAATGGGACCAGAGAAGTGGGTGCGGACGAGGCTGACGTTCACCGTTCCCGAAGCTCCCTGCTTTAGGGTGAGATTGGCTGCGCTCACGGAGAAGTCGTAGAGGGTGAGGCTAAGGGGCTGGGTCCTGGTGAGGCTACCCCCGCTCGCCCGGACCTGAAGGGCGTAGAGGCCTGCCTCAGCGCTTCCTGCACTCACGTTCAGGGTTACTGGGCCGCTTGCGGGTAAGGTGGCGCTATTGGGCGTTAGCGTGAAGGATACAGAGTTTCCTCCCGCATCGGTGAGGCTAAGGTTCACACTTCCGCTGAAGCCGCCGTAGGTGGAAAAGAAAGCGTGTAGGCTCCCCGCACCGCCCACGGGCAAGGTAAGGGTGTTTTGGTCCAGGTAAAAGTCAAACCCGGGGGCTTTTTGGACCACTAGGGCGAAGGCCTTTTCCCGAACGATCGTCCCGCTTACCGCTCTAAGGCGAAGGGTATAGGTGTTGGGAGGTACGTTATTTGCCACGCTGAGGGTGAGGGTGTCGGTAAGGGGGCTGGATAGCACCACGCTGGTGGGGCTTTCTAGGCTTATTCCTGAGGGAGCGTCCAGCAGACTTAGGGTCACGGTGCCTGTAAAGCCGTTTTCCGGGGTTAGGGTGAAGTCCAGGCTGGCCATTCCCCCGGGCGTGGTGGTGGCGCTCGGGGCGCTTAGGTCCAGGCCGAAGCTTGGGAAAGGTGCGTGGACCCGGGCGGTGCGGGTGCCAGCATTAACCGCTTGGCACTGGATGCTCCCCTCCAGGGTATTCCCCTGGGCTTCCACCCTGTAGGCTTTGCCATAGGCTCCCTGGGGAGTTACGTCCGTTAGGGCGGTCCCTTGGGGATGGGAACAGGACACGCTGGGAAAGGCTCCGTTTCCGGAGTTATTGAGGAGAAGGTAGGCGTGGGCTCCGGGGCCCAGGGCCAAGTCCTGGGGCGCAAGCTCCAGGTTGGGTTCCAAGCCCGGGTTTACGATCTTCCGCAAGAGGAGGGCGAGGTCTTGACCGGTTAAGGTTCCGCTGGAGTTAAGGTCCCCTTGGTAACGCTGGTAGGCGTTGGGGTTTTGGAGATTACCCGCCAGGATGTCCGCTAAGAAAACCCCATCCGTGAGGCTTACGCCCCCACTGCCATTCAGGTCACCCAAGGGGTTTTGCACGAAGGAGGGATCGGCTTCGTTTTGCCCGATCCCCTGAACCACGGATTGGGGCAGGACCAAGGCTTGCGGTTGAAGACCGCCCCCTTTCCAGATTTGCCTGATCGCTCGTCCCTCAGGATAGGTTTCCACCACCTGTACCTCGGGCCTTGCCCCGGGCCGGAGAACCTCAAAGGTCAGGGTGAGGAGGGGCCCTGAAGGTGTGCTGGGGGCCACGGCCACCGCGCGAACCCTCCCCCCTTCGGCGAAGGCTTCCGCCCCGTATGCGCCCTCTGCCCCCACGTAGCGCAAGGCGGCGGGATCAAAGTGGGCTTCCACCAAAATCCCCCGCACGCCCTCTCCCTGGAGGGCAAGGGTCCAGGTTGCTGGATCACGGCTTGCCGGTTGGCTGCAAGCGCCCAAAAGCAAGGACAGCACGAATACTCTAGCAATACGCCCGCGTTCTTTCATGACACCTCCCAATACGGACCCGCAAATGTGCGGGGTGGTGCAGAAGGTGTTCCTTCCCTTTCAGGCAGAAAAACAGAGGCCACTTGGGAGAAACAAGGGGGATCTTTGCATAGATCTCTGCTCCCACCCCGTTATCCCAAGCCTAGAGAACCCAAAGGGTTTTGTCTTCCGCCCTCCGGCCTAGGCTTTTGAGGGATGAAGTTCTAAGTCTAGAATGTCTAAAGACCTAGGTCCTTTAGGGAACTTCCGTGAATTTGCCAAGGGCCACGTAGGGAAGGAAGCCCAGTTCCAACGCCCGCCTAAACGCGAAGTTAGCGGCCTCGGCGTTAGGGGCTTGGTCCAGGCTGAGGGCAGGCAGGCCCCGCCTCCGAAAGGGCCATACGGGGCTTGGGTCGTTCAGGATGATCTGGCCTTGGGCGTCCAGGGAGAGGCCTGAATAGACCACAGCATCTAGAAAGCGCGCGGTGCGCCGTAGCACTCGGAAGCCCCGGTGTTGCAGGAGCAGGGCTTGTGGGTGGCTTTCGCGCAAGCCTCGTACTAGGGCGGCAAGCTCGGGAACCTTTTCCGGATGGAGATCGGCGAGGTCCAGTCCGTCTAGGAAAAACCCCTCAAAGCCCAAGGCGAGAAGCCGGAACGCTTCAGCCCTCACGTGGGCTTGCCAAAGGGAGGACGAAGGGTCCATAAGAAGGGTGTCCGGAGCATAGGGGTTTGGACCCAGGACTGCTTCCCGGAGTCCTTTGCTCTCCGCTTCCCCTCGAGGCAGGACCCCTAAAGGAAGGTACGCCACCACCCTAACCCCGTTTTCCCGGAGCCCCCGCACCAGGCCCAAGGGGGCTTCCCGGGCCAGCACCACGAGTTCGTAGGCCTGGAGCCGGGCTAGCGCCCCCGGGTCCCCCCCATAGTAAAGCGCCCAGCGCCGGATGCCCTGAAGGCGGCTAGGTATAAGGGGGAGCAACGCTTCCTGGGCCTGGACCTGGGCTACCAGGACCTGGGGGTCTTTTGGGGCATCCACGAAGGCGAGGTAGCCGTAGTTGCCGGGGGAGTGAAAGTCGCCTCCCAGGGGCCAGAGGGTGTACTCCCTAGCCTCTGGATTTCCCCGGCCCACCTTAAGCTGCCAGATTTCGCCCAACCTGGGATGGGGAAGCACCCCGCCAAAAGGGATACGGAGCTCTGCCCACCAGCCTCCAGGAAAGCTGCCGGTCTGGGCTTCAAAGAAAAGGGGAGCTGTGTAGCGTTCAAACCGCACTCCCTTCGGATTGACCGCTAGGTGCAGGTCGGGAGCGTCCTCGTCAAAAGGGTTAGGGCGCAAGAAGACCTCCAGGGTATCGTCCTGCCACCACTCGGGGTCGTTAGCCTGGCGCTCCGCCTTGGGAGGGGTTTCTTGGCTGAGGCGGGCCACCAAGTAAAGGGCTTGGTCATCGTAGGTAACCTGGAAGGTGCCGGAGAACCGGGCAGTTTTAGGGGGATACAGGGTGGTGAGGTGTATGGAATAGGTGGGAAGCCCCGGATAGATGCCCATCCCCCAGGGACCTTTCGGCCGGGGCAAGGCCTGGGCCACCACCAACTCTTGGGCTAGGGATACCCCTCCAAAAAACACGAATACCATCACCAAAATGGAGCGCATGGCCTAACTATATAACCTCTTGCCCTTCTCCGGATGGGAAAGCCCCTGTTGTCCTAGGAAAAAGTGACGGAGGAGGGTGTCACGCGTGGGAATAGAAAGGGCCTTTGGCTTCCACAAAGGAGAGTTCCCTGCTTAACGGGGGGGATGGAGGCTCTAGATGTCCCCCTTCCCAAGGGGAGGACTCCAGGCAAGCCTTTCTATAGCCCTCAAGGTGCGGGCTAAGAAGATACCCGGACCCTTAGGGGCCCGGGTATCTTCCCCTTGCAAGCTTGGTGGGCGATGGTGGACTTGAACCACCGACCTCACGCTTATCAGCCCGCAAGGGGAGGGGGGTTAGGAACGGGGTTTGCGGCGGGAACGGGGTTTTTGGTTGCCGTTGGTGCCTGCTGGTGCCCGTTGGTTCCGGCTGTTTAGGTGTAGCAAGGTGTCAAGGGGGAGGGCCCCAGCGCGGTGGTCCTCCTCCATGAGTTGCTGGTAGACCTTGACGGTGAAGGTGGGGTCTGCGTGCCGGAGGCGGGCCGCCACCACCTTGGGGGGGAGGCCCGCCCGGAGGGCGAGGGAGGTGTAGGTGTGCCGGAGGCCGTGGGGGGTGATGCGGGAGACCCCGGCCTTCTCCTGCAGGGCGTAAAAGGCCCGCTTGAAGTTGTTGTATTCCAGGGGTGTTCCTCGCTGGGAGGGGAACATGAGCCCGTAGTCCTGCCAGTCCGGGGTGGAAGCCTTCTCCTCCTCCAGGCGCTCCCGCCACCAGGCGAGGAGGGCTTGGGTGTCCGGGTCCAGGTAGATGGGGGCCACGCTTCCCGGGGTCTTGGCCGGGCCCAGGGTGCCGTCCCGGCGCAGGGTGTGCCGGACGTGGAG
Organism: Thermus hydrothermalis; assembly: GCF_022760925.1. Classification (NCBI taxonomy): domain Bacteria; kingdom Thermotogati; phylum Deinococcota; class Deinococci; order Thermales; family Thermaceae; genus Thermus; species Thermus hydrothermalis. Next base: position 11,597 of record NZ_JAKTNT010000003.1, read on the forward strand.
CACGTCCCCCTCCCAGTCCTCCCACCGGAGGGCCAGGGCCTCCCCGGGCCGGAGGCCGGTGGCGAGCATCAGGGCGAAGAGGGGGTAGAGGCGGTGCCCCTTGGAGGCTTCCAGGAACCGAGCCACCTCCTCGGGCTTCCAGGCCCTGGCCGGCCGGACCGCCCCGCCCCGTGGGGGGTCCACGGCGTCCATGGGGTTTTGGTCCAGGAGATCGGCCCGCACGGCGTCCCGGAGGGCGGCCCGCAGAAACTGGTAGATGTGGCGGCGGTGGGAAGGGGAGAAGCCAGCGAGATCGGCAAAGAAGGAGCGAAAGGTGAGGGGGCTGAGGCGGGAAAGGGGCAGGTGGGCTATGGGTTCCACATGCGTCAGGTACACGTGGTAGTTGCGGATGGTGGTGGGCCGCAGATCCTGGGTGGCAGCCCGGTGCTCAATCCAGGAAGCAAGGTAATCCCCGAGGCGCAGGCTGTGTGGGTCGGGAACCCAGCCCACGCCGGCCTTGGGAAGGAGCTTGGCCAGCTTTTCCGCCACCTCCCGGCGGGTGCGGCCATAGACCCACTTCTTGCGCTGGCGGCCGTCCGGGGTGTACCCGAGGGTCACGAAGCCGGCCCAGCGGCCATCCTTGCGCTGGAAGATGGAGCCTTCTCCTCTGCCCCGCTTGCGTTTCATGGGCGGCTTTTTGGCTCAAAGAAACTTCTTAGGCGGTCGTGGATTTGTTTATACCGTTGCAGTTGGTGCGGATCGGGGCGCACGCAGTAATACCGGGCGTCTTGGCTGGCCCAACGAAGTTCCTTGAAATCTACCCGGATGGTCCTTTGAACCCCGGCCTGGTAAAGGAGTTGATCGGCGTGCTCGTGGGTGTCTATGGAGGGCACCTTAAGCGCCTTCTTCAGGTACGCCCTCACCCAGTGGGCTACGGCGTAAAAGCGTACGGTGACTTCCCAGTCGGGCGGAAGGGAAGCCCTATTCAGCAGGTCCTCGTTGTGCTGGGCCTGCTCGCGGTGCTGGGCCACGTCGGGTTCGGGGGGTCTTTGACGCATTGACGCTAGCCGAAGTAGCCCGGCGGGACGAAGTAGAGAAAGAAGGGCACCCCCAGGCGGTCGCTGAGTTTCAGGACCTCCACGCCGATCTCTTCGGTGAGGTCCAAGTCCTCATAGACCTCCAGGGGGACTTCCATGTAGATGGCGTATTCCTCCCCCTCCACACTCTTGCGCACGCCCAGGATTTTGCCCTGGCCGCCAAGCCGCTCCTGGTTGAGGCGTTCGGCCAGCCTCACCCCTTCGTCCAGGGCGGCTTCGGGGCTCTTCGGCCAGGTGACCATGCTTGAAGGATACTGCACCCCTACCCTGCTTTTGGTGAGGGCAGTCATGTAAACGCGGGGTGACTTATAGAAAGTCTCCCCGGTGAAGGAACGGAGGGCTAGGGTCTCGCGGTGGATCCTGTGGATCTCAGCTTTCATCCTTCACCTCCCCTTCGGCAAAGCGCATGAGGGCTTCTGCCAGAAACCGGGCCTGCGTCTTGGTGAGGGCGAAGGAGCCCATACCTACCTCGGAGACCAGGCCGGTGGCGGTATCAGTGGGAATGCCGGAGAAGAAAGTGATGACGGCGATCTGATGCTCGTAGACGTTGATGGCCAGGCTGGTGACAAAGATGGGGGCCACGCGGTAAAGGTCCGCCTGGCGCTGAACCTGGGCCTGGGGCTGTTGGGTCTCTTGGGGTTCGGGCATAGGGGCCTCCTCCTCAAAAACGAATGCGGTATGCGCGGGTGCAATGCTCTACCCCGCATACTCGTACCCAGAGGGTGACCGTGAGGGATCCGCCGGGATAAGCCCTTTCGCGCTGGGCTTTAAGCAGAGGGACGAAAAGGACGGAGGTTGCTACGTCCCGAATAGACGTGGGTAAACCGGTATAGACCGCATCGGAAGCAGCTTCTACGTAGCTTGCCACCTTTGACCAGTCAAACCACTTTTGGAGCACCGGCAAAAGGGCTTCTTTGTAGGGTTTGAGCACCCGGAAGACCTCAAAGCGGCGTTCTCCATAAACCAAGGGAGCGCTTACCTTTATTGGGCCATCCACGCCCTCTTCGGGATACCAATCGGGTTCAGACCCCACCATGTAGCTATAGGAAATATAGGCTTCAAACTGAACTTCCCTCGCGTCCACGGCCCCGGGAGGTGGGCTCACCATTAGAACGCAGGTGTTGACTCCTTGAGACACCCGCGGCTCCTTTTGCTCATTGACGCAAGCCCACTTCAAGAGCGGGTATCCTAGGTAAGCCTCCTCTAGAGAACCTTGCGCTAACCCCAAAGAAGAAAGAGCAAAGGCAACAAAAAGGAAAAAAGTCCTGATGCTCATTTGACCTCCCGGATGCTGATCTTCCGGTAGACCTCCCCGAGCACCTTGACCTCTTCGGGTTCCAGGATGGGGCCTTTGGGGTTATCGGAAACGAGGATCCAGCGGTTGCCTACCCGCCGGGCCCGCTTGATGGTGATGCCGTCCCCGATGATCTCCACGGCGTAGACTCGGCCTTCCCGAAGCTCCTTGAGGTTCTGGTCCACCAGGACCAGGTCTCCGTCCCGGAGACCGTCTTCCTCCCCGGTGTCCATGGAGTCCCCTTCCACCTGGATGAGCACGGAGCCCGGGCGTACCAGGGGGCGGGGGACGGGCATGCTCCCGGACTCGGGCCAGGGCCGCCCCGCCACGCCGGAGCCCACCACGGGCACCCAGACCACATCCTCCCGAGGCTCCCCCGAGGGGCGGTAGACCAGGGGCACGTCCAGGCCCGTGGCTTCGGCGAACTCCTCCGGGGTCCAGCGGAGGGCTTTTAAAAGGGCGAAAAAGCGTTCCAAGCCGAGATTGAAGGGGTGGGTTTTCCCTAGCTCAATATCGGATATCGTTCGCTGAGCTAGGAGGTCTCCGGTGGCCTCTTCCACCTGCTCTTGCGTCATGCCGAGCTGGAGCCTTCTCCGGCGGATGGCCGAAGCCCATTCCGGGACTTGCGCCTTCCGAGGTTTGGGCCCCGTTGCTACCGACACGCCACTAAAGTAGCCCACAGATAGCCCCATTACAACGCAAAACACGCTAGCGGTACTTGACTAAACCTTTAGGTGCGCTTAGCATGAGGACAACATGCCTGGGGAACTCTTGACAACTGAGGAGGTAGCCAAGCGGCTCAAAATCTCCGTCTTCTTCGTGAGGCGGAAGATTAGGGAAGGCGCTTTGCCGGCCATCAAGCTTGGGAAGGAATGGAGGGTGCGGGAGGAGGACCTTGACCTTTTTTTGGCTCGCTTTAGTAAATCACCGCTAGCGGATACCGCTAAGGAGTCACAATGACTCCCCTCCTCGCCTTCTACTCCCTCCTCGCCCTCGTCCTCTACGCCCTGCTGGGGGTCTACGTGCGGGCCCGGTACGGCCAGCCCGGGCCCGTCCTGGCCGCCGCCATGGCCCTCCTCGCGGGGCTCATGGCGGCGGTGCTGGTGGTGCTGGCCGTGGGAGGTGGGCGGTGAAGGGGATTCCGAAGTGGCTTTGGGACTGGGGCTTGGACGTTCTGGGGGGGCTCCTGGCGGGGCTCATCATCCTCTGGGCCCTAATCCAGGCCCCCGTTCCGGGGAGGTGAGGCATGAAGAGGATTGAAATCCGCGAGCTGAAGGGGAAAGACATCCTGGCACTGGTGCGTTTTGACTGCGAGGAGTGTGGTGGAACAGGGGTCGTGGAGCATCCCCTGTGGAAGCAGTATTGGGACGAGTGGCGTGCCCTCGGGAAGCCCAAGAGCTGGCTTGAGCAGGGGCATATAGATACGTGGTTCAGCGAGAGGGGTGAAATCCCACCGGAAAAGGAGGAGATTGACTGCCCCTTGTGCGAGGGCACGGGCAAGCGGGAGGCGTGGCTTCCCGTGGCTCAGGTTTTGGAGGAACTGGGTTGCTTCTAGGGGGGGAACATGCCGAAGCTCATGACGGTTGAAGAGGCGGCGGAATACCTGGGCATTCCCACGAAGCACATCTACGCGGCGGCGCGGACGAAGCCGGGGCATCCCTTTCATCTGCGGCACGTGAGGCTGGGCAAGCGCCTCTACTTCCGGGCGGAGTGGCTGGACGAGTGGACCGAGCGGGTGGCCTCTGAGCCTCCCGCTAGCGTTTTGCGGCTGGAAAGGAGGGCGGAATGACCCTGCACGAGCGCATCCGGCAACTGGAGCGCGGTTTGACGTTGGCTATCCGGCGCATGGGCGTGGACCCCGAGCGGCCCGAGCAGGCCCCGGAGGTTTGGAAGGAGGCCAGGCAAGCGGTGGCCTGGGGGCAGGAGGCTGCCCCTGAGGGGCGGGCCTACGTGGACGCGGTGCGCCTGGTGGACGAGTTGGAGCTGTACGAGGCTTTGGCCGGGGTAGAGCACGTGCGGGTGCGCCCCGCCCCGGCGGATCGCCCGGGCGAAGCGGCCTTGGCCCGCCTCGAGGCCCTGGGGTACGAGGTACGCGTGGAGGACATCTGGGGCCCTCGGGACGGGGAGCGCTGGTGGTGGGCCCGGGCCCGCTACGAGGGGCGGGAGGTGGCCCAGGCCATCGGGGCCACCCGGGAGGAGGCTCTGGAGTGCCTGATGGGGGAGCTTGGACTATGAAGCGGCTGAAGCTTGAGGACCTGCGGCGGATCGCCAGGAGCCACTTTGACGACCTGCGGGTGGAGCGGCTGGAGGGTTCTTTGCGGTGGGAAGCCTCTGGCCGCCACCGCTATTACCAGACCTTTTGGACGGCCACGGGCCGCACGGAGCGGGAAGCCCTGGAGGCTCTGCTTGGGATCCCCCACAAGGAGGCGTCATGAGCCAGCTGAACCTCCCCCCGGACATGCCGGAGGACATCCGCCGGCAGATAGAAGAGATCGCGCAGGGGAACCCCGGCATGGCCCAAGGGCTTCTGCGCCTCTGGGAGGCGAAGCAGAAGCGGGAGGCGGGGGGCGTTTCCTGGAACGAGACCCCCGCTAAAACGCCCCAGGAGGCCCCCGAGGAGGAGCCCCCTTCCTCGGGTAGCCCCCCGGAGCGCCCCACCCTGGCCAACACGGACTGGCGGGAGGTGCGCCGCTTTGAGTGGCAGGACCTCCTGGCCAAGGCAGAGCGCACCATAGAGGCCCACGGCTACAAGGAGGTGCTGGGCCCCCTCTTCCCCCTGGTGCGCCTCCTGGTGGCCTACGCCATCCGGGAGGGGGCCCGCCTGGACCCCTCCCGGGAGGCCCACGTCTTCCTCCCCCAGTGGGAGGTGGCCCAGGCCCTGGAGGTCTCCGAGCGCACGGTGGAGCGGTGGCTCCACGACCCCCGCTATGAGAAGTACCGCCGCTACGCCCGCCACTGGATCGCCTGGGAGACCTGGATGACCTCAGGACGGGCCCTGGAGCGGGAGGGGGCGGTGAAGGGGGGCACCGTGTGGCGGGTCAGGGTGCGCCCCGTCTACCGGGCCATCAAGGTCCTGGCCCCCTACCTCCGCCTCCCCTGGCGGGACCTGGAGGAGGACCGGCGGGAGGGCCGGACGGCCCGGGTGTTGAGTGCCCCCGACTCAATGTCGGGATATAAAGAGGGTCTTCTACTAGGTAGACCCCTAACCCTAAGGATCGTGGTAGGGAAGCCGTTAGCCACCTGGGAAAGCAAAAAAACCCCGTTACCATTAGATCCCGACACTCGCCGGAACTTCCGGGAACTTCTCCGGCTTTCCAGCGTCCCCGGGGGCCGGAACGGCCGCCGGAACTGGGCCCAGCAGGCGGCGTCCGCCATCGCCGCCGCCCTGGGAGACCAGAAGAGCGTGCGCTTCTGGCTCCGGGTGGTCTGGGCCGCCCTCAAGCAGGCCCTTTTTGGGGGAGGGGAAGGAGCCATGAGGGTCCTGGCCCGGGTGGTGGGCCTCGCGGCCGAAGCCCGGGCCGATGGCTTCGCCCGGAGCCCTGGGGCCTACGCCCAGGCCCTCCTGCGGCGGGAGGGGTACTGGGACCTGGTGGCCCCCTTCCAGGCCTTCAGAGCGGGGGTGCCCTATGCGGGTTGATCGGGTGCGGCTAGAGGCGGTGGCGGATATCCTCCAGCACCGGCTTCAGGAGGCCTTGGAGCAGCCTGGCCGGCTGGTGGCCTTTGCCCTTCGCACCTCCCCGAGCGATGGGGTGCAGGTTTTCTTGAAGCTCCGGCCCGATGGCCGGCTGGTCCTCGCCATCCGCCGGCCGGGAGGGAAGGAGGACCCTCGGGAGATCCAGGCCCTGGCCCGGCACATGGGGCTGGAGATACGGGAGGGGCCCATGGAGATGGCGGGCAGGATCCCGAGGCCGAAGGTCGGGCCCAGGAAATACCTGGTGGCCTTCTGTGAGCCAGTCAAGGGAGGCCATAATGCAAATCCTGCTTGAAGACATGATTTCCTGGCATGCCGATTTCGCTCCGGACCTCAAGGAGGCCGTGGCCTTGGCCGAGCGCGCCCTCGAGGCCGCCCTCGCCCAGGGGGCCGAGACCTTCGTCCTCACCTACTCGGGGGGCAAGGACTCCACCGCCACCACCGTCCTCACCCTGGAGTGGTGGAAGCGCAAGGGGAAGCCCGTGGAGATCCACGTGGTCTACGCCGACACGGGGCTGGAGATCCCCACCCTCCACGCCCAGGCCCTGGCCTTCCTGGAGGCGGTGAAGAGGCTCCACCCCGGGGTCCACGTTCACACCGCCCGCCCCCGCCCCGAGGAGAGCTTCTGGGTCCAAATCATCGGCAAGGGCTACCCCCCGCCCCACAACCGCTTCCGCTGGTGCACCCGCAGGTTGAAGATCGCCCCCATGGACCGCCTGGTCCAGAGCCTTCCCGGGAAGAAGGCCATCCTCACGGGGGTGCGCTTCGGGGAGTCGGACGCCCGGGACCAGAGGCTCATTCTCTCTTGCTCCCGGGGCGGGGAGTGCGGCCAGGGGGTGCTCTTCCAGGAGGCCAAGCGCCTGAATGCCCTCTACGTGGCCCCCATCGCCTTCTGGCGGGAGTGCTTCGTGTGGGACTACCTGAACTTCGTGGCCCCCTCCCTGGGCTACCCCACGGAGGACCTGGAGGCGGTCTACGGGGGCCGGGACACCCGCTTCGGGTGCTGGACCTGCACCGTGGTGCGGCGGGACAAGGCCATGGCGCGGGCCCTGGAGAACGGCCACGCCCACCTCCTCCCCCTCTACGAGTTCCGGGAGTGGCTTTGGGCGTGGACCCGGGATCCCCGGACCCGGGAGAAGCGGAAGGACGGCAAGCCCGGGAGGCTCACCCTGGAGGCCAGGCGGGAGGTGTACCGGAGGTTGAAGGAGGTGGAGGCGAAGCTCGGGATGGAGTTCCTCACTTCCGAGGAGGAGGCTTTTTTGAGAGATAGGATGGAGGAATCATGACACCTAGCCAGAAAGCCTTTGGGTTGGCCCTACTTGTGGGCATCGTGGCCTTGACACCTAGAGGCGTGCTATGATGCGGGGGATGGAACTCAAAAAAGGGCGCCCCGGTAGGCGTATCCTGGCCCTCGCCACCCGCAAGCGGAACCCGGTGCCGATTGAGTCTCAGCCGCTGGAAAACCTCCTCTACGCCCTTCTGGGAAGCCCAGTGGCCGCCCGGTCCATCTCCGAGGCCCTGGAGGGGGACATCCGCAACCTCCACGGCTGGGACATCCAGGACCTCATGGCCCTGCCCGGGGTGGGGGAGGGGGTGGCGGGCCGCCTCGCGGCCCTGGTGGAGCTGGTGAGGAGGCTCGTGAAGCGGTAAGGTTCACTTCGCCCGGGCAGTTCGCCCTGGCGTTCCGGCCCGCCGCTTCGCCCTGGCGGGCCGGGCTTTTTTTTGCCCGCCTCTGGACGGCAGGCTGAGGGCATGGCCTATCAGCGGGTGCCCGTGGACCCCAACGCCCCGTTGAAATCGGGCAAGACCTACGAGATCGTGGCGGCCCACAAAGGGGGGGACGTTTCCCGGGTCACGCGGGCCGATTTGGAGCGGGCCCTGCAGGCCAAGTACGGCCCTGGGGTCCGGGTGTTGGACTGGGGGAAGCGGGGGAATGACCTGGTGATCCGGTTGAAGGTGGAGGCCACGTCTTCCTCCGCCGGAACCTCTGACCCCTGGGCCGTGCCTCCCGCCTACGGGGGGGCGGGATGCGGGTCCACCAAGTGCCCCCAGCCCATGGGCTACATGGGCGGGGGGGACATCTACCCGGCCTTCCTGCCCGCCCTGGCCCTCAGCGCCGCCGCGGTCATCGCCGTCCTCTATCTGGTGTGGCGGATCGTGGCCGAGCTGAAGGAGGCGGTGGAGCTGGTGCCGGCCCCGGCCCGGGAGGCCGCCGTGGCGGGCGCGGGGGTGGGCGTGGGGGCCCTCGGGCTGGCCGCCCTGGGTGTGGTGGCCCTGGCCCTTGTTGGTGGAAGGAGAAGGAGGGCGTATGCCTAAGCGGAAAACCAGGAAGACCAAGAAGAAGCGCTCTCGGAGGTAGACCATGCTCCGGCTCAAGCTCCCGGAGGAGGTCGTAGGCGAGAAGGCCGTCCTGGAGGAGGAGGGGGAGGCCAAAGAGGTGAAGGCCGTCCCCCTCCAGGGGCCTTTAGACCCCATTCTGGAGGCCGCCGTGGAGTCCCAGCCCCGGGTGGCCGGGCCTAAAGAGGCCTCGCAGGAGCCTACCGGGCCGGAACCCGAGCCCGAGGAGCCCCCCAGGGGCGCCCCTAAGAAGAACCCCTTCGGCTTCCTCGCGGCCCTGGGGGCCGGGGCCCTGGTCCTCCTGGGCGTGGCCCTGGCCGGAAAGGGAGGTGCGAGTGCAAGCGGTAGTGGAGGAACAGGCGCAAACCCCACCCCCACCGCCCCCGGTGGAGGAAGCGGAAGCGGCCCCGTCATCTGGTAGCTGGGAGCCCCTAGGCGAGGAGGACCTAGGGGACTTCTCCGAGCTTCCGCCGGCGGAGCCTCCCGTGATCCCCTTCACCGGGGAGGAGATCGCGGGCGGGGCGGCGTTTTTGCTCATGCTCGGGGTGCGGGTCCAGTCGGAGGAGGAAAAGGCCGCGTTTCTGCGGGCTTGGCAGGGGGCCCTCTTCGGCCTCATGCCCCCGGCCCAAGTGCTGGACGTCCTGAAGGTCGGGGAGGCCCTGGCCCAGTACGGCATCGGGAAGAACCGCGTTCCGGGCATGGGGAGCGTGGAGAACCTTCCCCCGTGGCTGCGGATCCTCCTGGGCGGTGGAGTGCTGGCTATAGCGGCGTACGGAGGTGTGCGTGCGGTTATGGATGTACGGGCTAGGGGGGCTATTCCTGCTCCTGCTTCTGGGGAGGAGGTTCATGCCTGAGAACGTCCCCCGCTCTGGCCTTTACTACTGGCCCATCAACCCCAGGAAGGCCAGGCCAGATGTGCGTTACTTGGACCCTGACTACTACCTGGGCGTGAAGAGGCCGGATGGGAGTTGGCTGGTCCCCCCGGGCTACTGGCACACGGGGGTGGACCTGAACGGGCCCGGCGGCGGGGATACGGACTGCGGCCAGCCCGTGCACGCCATGACGGACGGGCGGGTTGTGATCGCCGGCCGCTTCCCCGTGTGGGGCGGCATGGTGGTCCTTTGGCATCCCAGCGCCGGGGTGTGGACCCGCTACGGCCATCTGCGGGACATCCTGGTGCGCCCCGGGGACGTGGTGACGGCGGGCCAGCAGATCGGCACCATCGGCAAGATGGCCGTAGGGGGCTACTGCCACCTGCACTTTGACGTTTTCGTCAGGGTGCCCCCGGCCTCTGAAGGCGGATGGCTCTTCTTCCCCAGGGGAGGGGAGGAGGCCAGGCATAAGGTGCTCACCTACCTCGTGGACCCCGTGGCTTTTTTGGCCAAGCAGGCCCAGGCCGGCAGGCTTCGGGAGCCCCCTGCCTGGAGGACGGCATGAGGGAAGCGTGGATCCGGGACGCCGTCAAGCGCCCCGGACGCCTCCGGGCCTACGTGCGGCGGGTGTACGGAGAGGAGGGCTTTACGAAACGGGGGACGATCCGCGTGGAGGTCCTGCGGGAGCTGGCCAAGCGTAGAGACGGCATTGGGCAGGCGGCCAGACTGGCGTTGCGCCTGCGGGAGTTCCGAAAGGAGGAGTGATGGAGTTCGCCAAGGAGAACGCTTTTCCCCTTGCGGTCCTGGTGGGAGGCCTCTACCTGGGCCTCGGACGGTTGAAAAACCTCCGGGAGGGCAAGGGCTGCCCCAAGTGCGAGACCGCCCAGGCCGTGGTGGCCCTCGCCCTGGCCGCGTGGGCCGGGTGGGAGCTGTGGCAGGCCTACCAGGGCTAGATGGGCGGCAGGCAGACCTTCCGCATCCTCATCGTAGGGAAATCCGGGTCGGGTAAGTCCACCCTGGCCCGGCAGATCGTGCGGGGCATGGAGGGCCGCTTCCGCCGCCTCGTCATCGTCAACCGCAAGACGGAGTTCGGTGAGCTGGCGGAGGCCCGCTACCGCGTGGGCGAGGACGGGGACCCCTGGGCTGTTTTGAAGCGCCACCGCAGGGTCCACTTCCACGTCACCGGCTACGACCCCCGCCCCTTCCTTGACGCTTTGGGCCAGGCCATCATGCGCCTGCGGGACGTCCTTTTGCTCCTTGACGAGGCCCATCACTTCTTCCCGAGGGGCCAGGTGCCCAAGGGGCTATTTGAGGTTTTGACGGGTGGAAGGGAGCACGGGCATTCGGCCATCTTTGTCACCCAGATGCTCCAGGCCGCCACCGGGGGCATAGACCCCGGGGTTCGCCGTCAGGCCTCTCACCTGGTGGCCTTCCGCCTCACGGAACCCCGGGAGGTCCAGGCCCTGGCGGATATGTTCCCTGAGCTGGGGGAGCGGGTTCGTGCCTTGCGGCGCCCCGATGACGGCCTGCCCCCGGAGTACGGGGTGAAGGACCTGGACCGGGACCGGGCGGGCCTGGTCCTCCGGGACCCGAGGGCCCCACAAAGGCGGGTTTTCGTGCCCCTGGACGGCTAAGGGGCACTTCGCCCGGGCGAAGTGCCCGGGCGAAGCGGCCCAAAACTCCCAAGCGCCCCGGCGTATCTCCGGGGCGCTTCGCTCTTTATTCCCCCATCGCCCCCCGCCTACCGTGGGCGGCAGAAGGAGGGCGAATGGCGGATACGGCGGCAATCGCGGCGCAGGACATGCGCAAGCTGGCCTCCACCTCTAACCCCCTGGAGGTCATTCAAAACCCCATCGTGGTCAGCGTGAGCGTGGGGGTGCTGGGGGGGTATCTGGCCAGGAAGGCGCTTTATTCCTCTAGAAGGGATTTATTTGGCTGGGCGGCAAAGGGCCCTGATGGGCGTATCCACTACTACGCTGTGGGGCCCGATGGCAAGCCGGATACCTCCAAGGAGGTGCCCAACGCCCGGACCAACCGGGTGTTGCTCAACTTGGGTGGGGTCATCCTCGGTTCCCTGCTCATCAATAACAAACTCACCGATGACCCCATGGTGGACTACATCGGCTTAGGCGTGGCGGCCGGTTCCTTCGCGAACCTGGTCATGGCGATTTTGGACATTGACTAAGGAGGTAAAGGATGCAGGAGGCTTTTGAGCGGATCAAGCGGCTTCGGCCCGGGGCCCGTCCCATCACCATCCTGAGGAGCGGCCCCGAGTTCCAGGCGTACGGCGGCAGGCAGAGAATAAAGGTGGGCGAGTTCGTGGTGCCCTCGGGGGCCACTTGGGTCTTTCCCAACCCCGTCCCCGTGGTCCTCAAGCTCTACGATTCCGGCGGCAACCAGCTGCCCCACACCACGGACGTCTTTTTTGCCCGGCGCACCAAGGGCTTTGACTTCCCCGAGTTTTTGGTCAAGGCCCAGTACGCTTCGTACTACGACCTCTCCGAGGCCCAGCAGCGGGACGCCAAGTTCTACCAGAACATCCTGCAGACCGCGAGCCCACTTTACGCCCCTACCCCGCCCCAGGGCATCGTGCTGCGGGAGGGGGACACCCTGGAGATCTACGTGGAGACCGACCCCGGCATCACCGTGAACCTCAACGACTCCCGCACCCGCATTGAGCTGCCCGTGGGCGTGGACAACTCCAACGTGTAGGAGGGACTATGGCGCTCTTGGATAGCCTTCGCAACGCGGTTCGGAGGGGCCTCGGGGTGTTCCAGGACGCCCCAGCTCCTTCCCCTACTCCTCAGCCCCAGCCCCAGCCCCAGCCCCAGCCGGCGCGGCCCGCTCCGGCGGCGGTCCAGGCCTCGGGGTGGCAGTTCGCGTGGATTGACAACGAGGACTTTGACGCCACCGGCCTGGCCTACCGCCCCAATGAGTATTTCGCCCTGGCCCAGATGCGCACCCCGGACACGGCCCACTTCCGCATCCTGGCCGGGGAGCGCCGCCTGAGGATCTATCTAAGGGGGCAGGCCGTTTTCGCCGGCCAAAACCTGGCTTCGGCCCAGGCCCGCACCGTCACTCTGCCGTACCTCATTCAGACCAAGCAGGCGGCCCCCACCCTGCCTTCCACCTACCACCCGGACGTGGCCGTCTGGGCCAAGGTGGGCGGGGTGTGGCAGCGGTGCCAGATTGACAACGTGGACTACAACAACCAGCAGGTGACCTTCGTGGAGCCCGCCGGCGTCACCGGCACCCAGGACATTGAGGTCTACTACACCCACGCTGACGGGCAGTTCCGCCTCCGGGTGGCCCGGGACGCGGGCGGGGTGGACGACTCCATCGCTACAGTGTTCAATCAAAGCTTTAGCACAATGCACAGCGTGGACCAGAACAACCTGGAGACCATGCTGGCCTGGCCGCAGCAGGTGGAGCTGGTGCCGGGCACCCGCCTCCTTTTGGAGGTTTATACCACCCAGGTGCCCATGGTCTGGAACGAGCGGGCCGGCCACTACATCCAGATCGCCGCCATGGGCCGGCGGGTGGAGGTGCTGGACAAGGGCCGCCTCTTGCGCCTGGCTGAGCTGGAGAACCGGGGCGGCCTCTGAGGGGGGTGAGCCATGCCGTTCGGCCTCTCCGAGTCCTACTTCCCCAGCCTTTCGGGGTACACACCCCCCTACACCCTCTTGGACTCCGGGGGTTCGGGGTCCTCTGGGTTCGGCCTTTCCTACTCCTACACCATGCCCCTCACGGGGGGCGTCCCCGGGAGCGCCGGGGACACCCCCCTCTGGGCCCAGATCCTGAGCGGGCTGGGTCAACTCTCTAGCTTCATTGACCCCTACATCTTGACTGAGCAGGAGCGCCTGCAGTACCAGCTGCAGCTCGCCCAGGCCCAGGCGGAAGCGGCCCGGGCTGCGGCCCAGCCCACGGGCGTGCAGGTTCAGCCGGCGGGACCCTCTGCGTGGGTCTGGGTACTGGGGGGGCTCTTGGTGCTTCTCCTCGTGGTGATTCTGCTGAAGGAGTGAGGTGGAATGGAGCCCCTTCTGGGATTTTTTGGAAACGTGCTGGGCGGCTTCTTCGGGTTTTTGGGGGCCGACCGGCAGGCCCGGGCCGTGGAGGAAGTGGCCCAATCCCGGGAACGCTCCATCAGAAATCTTGTGGACGCCGCCATCGTGCAGTGGCACGAGCTGGGCAGGATCGTGGAGGCCCAGGTGGGGGCCGTCCGTGACACAACCTATTGGCAGCAGGAAACCCAGCGCACCAGGATTTACTACAACTACAAGGCCCTTCAGGCCTCCCAGGGCCTCCTCCTCCTTGGGGCGGGGGCGGGCCTGGTAGGCCTCGCCGTGTGGCTGGGATCCCGAGAGGAAAAGGGGGTGAAAGCGTGAGGTGGCCCGTGGTGGCGGGGCTGGCCGGTCTGGGGCTGGGGGCGGTGGGGGTCTACTACCTCTCCCGGTCCCGGCCAAAGGCAGAGGAGAAGGCGGTGGACTCGGTGGCGGCCGATCTGCCTCAGCACCCCGGGGTGAAGCAGAGTGACAACCGGGCCAGTTTCTGCCAGCTCTTAAGCGACTACCGCATGCGGCTCAAGCAGCAGCAAGACCTCCTCGCCGATGCTGAGGCCAAAATGCGGCAGATTGAGCGGCAGGCGGAAGAGGTTTGCCGCGTCTACGCCCAGGATCCCACCTTTAAATACAACTGCAACGGGTGGCCGGTCTGCTCCTGGAACGAGTGGTACACGGTTTCCGGCACCACCACAAACCAGCAGGCGAACAGCGCATGCCTCACGCATCTCAAAACCGGCTCTGGCCTATCGCTGCGCATCCACGAGCTGAAGCCCGGAGGGGCCTGGGACGACACGTGGGAAGACGTAAAGCGGATCAACGCCCAGATCGCTGACGCTTACCAGCAGATCCAGTCCTTGCGGGTCCAATATGCGCGGGCGCAGGACCAGGCCAATGCCGCCCGGGCGGCCATCGCGGACCTGGAGCGCCGGATCTCCGATCTAGAGGCTCAGGGGGTGTTCTGCTGATGGAGTGGAAGGACGTCCTGGACATGGGCCTGGGGGCAGTGGCCTTTGTGGCGTTCCTCAAGCTCGTGTTCAGGGACATGGCCGAGATGCGGGAACGCCTCTCCCGCATAGAGGAGAACGGCCGCCGGCAGGCCTACTACCTTTCCCGGGTTGTGAATGCCATGGAAGCCCAGGCCTACCGGCAGGGCCTGCGGCTCAGGGAGGTGAAAGAGGATGGAAAGTAGAGCGCTTTTGCTGGCCCTTTTGGGCTTTGGCGTGGCCGGCTATCTGGCGTATCAGCTGACCAAGGGGCAGGGGCAGGCTACCGCCGGGCAGACGCCGAAGCAGTCGGAAGCTCCCCCGGCCCAGACCGAAACCCCTCCCGTGGTGGTGGACGACTTCGGCGGGCAGCCGCCCTTTGGGCTGGGCGGTTTGGGGCAGGACGCCCTTTGCCGGGTGGCCCCCAGTCTCTGCGGCTGGCACAACCCGGCCTATGTGGGCAGGCCCGCCCCTCTGCCCGTGGTGCCCCTCTGGTGAGGTGAGGTGACGGATGCAGGGCGCTTGGATCGTGGCGGTGGCGGTGGCGGCCGGGGCGTACGCGGGGTACGCCCTGGCCCGGCGGGGAAGGGGGGAAGCTCAGGGCGGGCAGTCTTCCCAGGGTTCCCCCCCTTCCGATCGGATCTGCCCGCAGGTGCTGGCCACGTGCCAGGACGGCTCTATTGCCCCCACCCCCTGCGACTGCGAGGGTAGGGGTGGGGTGAAGCGCTTGGGGGTGATGGTGTGAACCTGCATGACCTTCTTCCTGAGGGCCAGGTCTGGCTTGTGTGGCTCGTTCAGGCCCTCCTCGCGGCCGGGCTCATCGCCCTTCTCTCGGGGCTCATCGTGCGGGCGGTTTCCGCCATCCCCGTGGTGGGGCCCGTCCTCGCGGCGGCCATCCGCTTGGTTTTCAGCAACTATGAGAAGTGGCTTTCTGAGAGAGTGCCACGGCTGGCTGAGCAGGCGGTCCTGGCCACCGAGGAGCGCTGGCGGAAGGTGGGGACCCAGTACGACCCTTCCGCCCGAGCGGAAGCCAAACTCCGGGAGGCCATGGAGGCCTTGCAGCAGATGGCCCCCGGCCTGCCTCGGGACATCGCCCAGCGGCAGATTGAGGCCGCCCTGGCCCGCATCCGGGCTATGGGCATGGAGCAAAAGGCGGGAGGTGGACGGTGAACCTGAACTTCGGTGACGGCCTTCGCTTTGGCGCCGGCTTCGTGGTGGGTGGGGCCCTGATCTGGGTGGGCCTCCTCCTGGTCCTAGCCCTGGTGGGGGCCCTGGTGGGGAAGAAGGAGTAGCATGCAGGTGTCCTTCTGGCAGTCCTACAAGCAGGGCGTGGGCATCGCCCTCGGGGTGGCCACGGTGTACCTGGTCCTGGTGGCCCTCCTGGGGGCCTTTGTGGTGCGGCCCGCCCTTGAAAACCTGGGCAAGGGCGGCCAGGCTGGGGGGCAAGGAGGAGGGACATGCTCAACCTCTTGGGCATAAAGCAAGAAGATTTGGCGGCTTTGCCTGCCCGCCTGCAGGAGGCCATGGGCGAGATGCGGGCAGATATGGCGTGCTTGAAGGACCAGCTGGCCGCCATCCAACGCATCCTTGAATACGAGTTTGGCCGCCCTAAACGGGACGTGCTGGGCCATGACCCGGCCCGGCTTCCCCTCATCGCCCAGATCGCTCCCGAGGTGGGGCGGGTGGCGATGGTGGACGTGACCGGTCTTCTTGGCAAGCCTGCCACGAGGGGGCACCTGGTCAACATCGGGGATGCCAAAGCCGCCCTGTGGTTCCGCTACGGCTCTGGGCGGGTGGGGCCCTATGTGCTCATGCCCGCCGCCGCCCTAGACCTCACCTTCCTAGTGGAGGCTTTGGAGGTTTCGGACGTTGGTGAAGGGCCCGTGGCCGTGCAGATCCTGATGCAGTAGGAGGAGGTATGGAGGCGAAGCATGTGCTGGCAGCGCTGGTGCTAGGAGGCGGAGCGGCTGCGGTTTGGGCTCTGCGTCAGCAGAGGCGTGGGGATTCTGCCCCTCAGCCCGCTCCTGCTACGGCCCCTCAACCTACTGCCCCTCAACCCGTCTTTATTCCTCAGCCTCCCGCTGTTATCTCGGTGGACCTCGAGGACTGGCGGCGGAAGCTCATAGAGGATTTGCGGCAGGACCTGCAGGCGGCGATACCTAAACCTCAGCCTGAGCCTGCCCCCGCCCCCGCTCCTTCCACGGCCCCTCAGCCCATTACGCCTCCCGCCCCCTTGACGGAGGACTGGCGCAAGCAGCTCCTTGAGGAGTTAAGGGCCCTCATTCCCAAGCCCCAGCCTGCGCCTGAGCCTGCCCCCGCTCCTTCCACGGCTCCTCAGCCCTCCCAGCCTGTTGCGTCTCAGCCTGAGCCCACTAGCACGAGCACCTTGGACCAGGCCATAGCCGCCACTGCGCCATCGTGCGCTGATGAGCTGCCCCGCATACGTGAGGAGCGGGCCCGGATATGGGAGGAGGCCGCTGCCGTGGCCACCGGGTACTCTCCTGGTGCCTTGTATTTTGACGAGGCCACTAACACCGTGCGCCACGTCAGCGATGGGCGAATTGTTTTGAACCTCCCCTACTGGGGGCTGACACGCTACATACGTGGCGAAGTGGAAAAAATCTGGGGCTGCGTCAACGGAGAGTGCAAGACCCATTACGACTTAATGAGCCAGTACGAGCCCTACCGGCAGAGGTACTTGGACACCCTGAGGCGTGAGCGTCTATGCCGCTGAAGGCGCAGGTTTACCGTAGAGGAACCACATACGCGCCGGAGCTGCGCCTGGCCCCCGGCCCCCGGAGCATGGGGGACACTGGGGACGGCTCCTATGCCACCCTCTACGGCTACGCCTGGGCCGGCCTCTTGGACCGCGTGGAGCGGCGCTTCCGCCTCTTCCAGGCCCAGGTGCCCGGGGAAGGCCCCTGGCCCTTGAACGACCCCCGGGGGCCTGAGGTGGCCGTGTGGGTGGAGGTGGAGGTGCCTCCCCTTCCCCACCCCGTGGAGGAGATCCGCCACTTGGCCCTGGCCTTTGACCAGGCCGCCCGGCACGTGGTGGCCTACGAGCGGGAGGAGGAGGTATGGGTGCGGCAGTGGGATCCTGTGACCCAAACCTTTGTTCAGCGCGGCCCCTTCCCGGGCGTGGACCCTGTCTTAATCCAGGACGCCACCGTGGGCTACTACCCGCCGGACTCGGACGTGCTTCTCTTCCACCTGTCTCCCGACCGCACGAGTCTGGTCATGCGGGTTCAGCGGGAGCTGTACGCCACAGCCCACACTATTCAGATTTTTGACCAGCCCGTGGTGCTGGACCAGGCCGTGGCCCTGCCCTACCAGGTGGAGCTCTTGGGGAGCCTGGTCAGCGCCCTAGACGCCACCGGCTACGTCCTAAGGTCCGAGATATATCCCGTGCGGGTGGAAGATGCCTTAGGCCAGGCCGCCCTCGCCGCCCCCACGCAGGGGGCCTACATCCCCATCGTCATCATCCAAGATGTTGGAACGGATGCTTTGGGCCAGGCCAGCCTCAGCGCCCCTACTGAAGGAGCCTACATCCCCATCGTCATTACCTTGGACCTGGGCACCGATGGTTTGGGCACCGCTTCGCTGAGCGCCCCCACTACAGGAGCTTTCGTGCCCGTGGTCCTGGTCTACGACCTGGGGGTGGACGCCATCGGCCAGGCCGCCCTAAGTGCCCCCACCACGGGAAGCTACTACCTGGCGGTGGTTGTGGTGGACACTACAACGCAACCCGGCTACACCAGTCCTGACCTGTTGGGTACGGCCACCCTTTCCGCTCCTACCACGGGGAGCTACGAACCAGCGTGAGGAGGTGTCAGATGAGCAAGCTCTGGAAGCCCGATGATGCTGGCAAGGTTGTCCCGGTTGTCTCGGTGGTGCGCGTGCGTCCACTCCTCCCGCCGCCACCGCAAGCGGGCGTGCGGCTCCAGCCTCAGCACTTGCATTGGCAAGTCGGACGCTACAAGGAGGACCTCAGCTTCGGCCCCGGCGGGCGCGGCAGGCGCAAGCGCTGGGTGGTGGACATGGAGGCGGAGCAGCACAACATCGTGCTCAACAATGCCTATGAGCTCATGGCCGTCCACGGCATAACCCTCTTGACGCGCTATGCAGTCGTCGGTACTGGCTCTACACCTCCGGACCCTAGCCAGCTGGCGTTGGCAAACGAAGTGGCGCGGACCATCAGGAACGACACAGGGTCCACCTCTGGGACGTTCTCCTATACCAGGGTTGCGAACGGCGTTTACGAACAAACCGTTGTGCGGGAGTTCTTGGAAACGGAGGTTGGCAACCGGAACCTGACGGAGTGGGGTTTCAGCCCGGTAGGTACCGCAGGGGGCAACCTGATGAGCCGCGAGCTGTTCCGGGACGGGAACGGCAACCCGATTGTGATTTCCCTTGCCTCCGACCAGCGCCTTCGCCTTATCTACAAAACCCGAATCACCCTTTCGCCAGTAGTTCCAGTTCCGGTGTCCATAAACATCAGCGGCATCGGAATAAGGAGCGGCCTCGCGGTTTTGACGCTATCCGCGGGGGGCGGTTGGGCGCCGTTCCCGGATTTGGTAACTGTTGAGGTTGCCATGACGGGCCAAGTCGTAAACAGCATGGGCGACCCTTCATGGGACAAGAAAGTCTATCTGCTCTCCGTTACCATGGAGACTGCTTATGCTAGCACAACAACATCCAGTCCACTCGCGAATAAATGGCCTGGCGTCAAGGAGTACACCCCAAACTCCCGGCGGAGGCAAACGAACCCGGTTACTTTCTTCAGCAACGAAGGCAATGGTACCATACGCACCATCGGGCTCGGGCCGGCGTGGGGCGGCGGTTTTCGCTTTGTCCTCAACTCTGGCCAGGAGATTACAAAGACGAACCTCTACAAGCTGACTATTGGCGAGTTCACCATTACCTGGGGACCGTGATGATCCCAAGCGGATGGGCCAACAGGGCTTTCACCCTTCCACCACCGCAGGGCGTACCCCTGTTGGTGGCAGGCATCTTCCCCCTGGCCCGGCGTGATTTTCGCCACGTGCCCGGAGGCGAGATAAGGGGCGCGGTTGCCCGGTATGGGGACATCCACGCCTTCGCCTGGTACGTGGGGGGCGGCTATTTGACCTTGAACCGGGGGCGGCGGCTCAGGACTCGGAGCCATCATGGGGCGGAAGACGGCAGGAAACGGCAGGGGTAGCTGGGTCCTGTGGGCCCTCGGGGCCCTCGGGGTCCTGGCCCTGGCGCGGGCCGGGGCGGGCCCGGCGCGCGGTGGGGGTGGGGGAACCCCTGGCCCTGGAAGCGCCTGCCCTTATCCTCCCCCCGGGCCCCCGCCCTTGGACAAGGACCGGTGGGCTTTGGTTGATCGGATTTATGCCCGCATCCTGGAGGTCAACCCCGCCCTGGCCCGGCAGTCCTGCGGGGACTGCGGGGGGCGTACCCTGGCCCAAATCGTGGCCGGGGCCCTGGCCCAGGCCGAAGGGATGGGGGTGCCCCCTGATTTGGTAACCGCCTTAGCCCGGCGGGAGTCCTCCTTCAACCCCCTCGTAGATCGGGTGCAGCACTCCCTGCAGATCAGCAACAACGGGGCCACCTGCGCCTCGGGGTCCGAGATCGGGCCCCTGCAAACTAAGCCGTGCGCGATGCGGCAAGTAGGCATGGACCCCACCCTCCTCCTCAACATGCCCACCCCGGCCCGGGTGCAGTACGCCACGGCGGCGGGGATCCGCTATCTGGCTTGGCTCAAAGGGCAGTTTCCCACGTGGTGCGATGTGCTCCACGCCTACAACCGGGGGCCTTCCGCCTACCGCCAAGGCCAGCGCAATGACGCCTATGTGAACCAGATCCTGGCCTGGGCGTCCCAATACTCCGAGTTGAGAGTATGAGGCAGCTTCCTTGGGGCATCCTCCTCATGTTTGCGACTCTGGGGCTGGCCTTCGCCCTGGCCGGCCTGTCCTGGTGGCTCCTCTTTTTGGTGGGGCTTGCGGCCTGGTTGGCCGTGGTGGAGTATTTGGCCGTGCGGCGCACGGGCCTCACCATCTCGGGGCAGTTTCTGGCGTGGGCGAAGCGGCACCCCTGGGCGGCCGGGGCCATGGCGGCCCTCCTCGGGGCGGCGGTGGGTTACCTCATCTACCACCTGGTGACCGGCTATTAGGTGTCGTGTAGGTGTCAAAGGTCAATCCCCCGGGCCTCGCCACCCGGGGGATTGACCTTTCTCATCGTGGTGGGCGATGGTGGACTTGAACCACCGACCTCACGCTTATCAGGCGTGCGCTCTGACCAGCTGAGCTAATCGCCCCCGCACGCAAGCTCTAGGATAGCGCAAGGGGCTTGGAGGTTCAAGACCTGTTGTGGGCCAATCCCTCCAGGTACATTTTTGCCAAGAGCCTATAGGGGTTTTTAAGTACCGAAGGGAGCGGCGGTAGCGGCTGTAGCGCCTCTGATGAGGTTGCCTTGCGCGTAACTTCCAAACACCCTAAAGGGGTAGGGTTGGGCCACGGGTTTCGCGCGGCCCCTAAGGATTGGGTACCGTGAGGCCCGAACCTGAGCGGCGAAGCCGCAAGCCTCCACCCAAGGAGAGATCCCGCCCCTCTTTTGAAGCCGAAGCCCTACAATGGAATCCGTGAAGATCTACACCAAAACCGGGGATGCGGGGGAAACTGGCCTCTACGGGGCCGAACGGGTGGTGAAGGCCCACCCCCGGGTGGAGGCCTACGGCACCGTGGACGAGGCCAACTCCGCCATCGGCCTGGCCCGGAGCCTTCTCCCAAAGGAGCACCTGGACCTCCAGGACCTTCTGGAACAGGTGCAAAACGCCCTCTTTGATCTGGGGGCGGACCTGGCCACCCGTATGGGTAGTCCCTACGAAAAAAACATCGCCCGCATGGACGCAGAGGACGTGGAGGCCCTGGAAAAGGCCATTGACCGCTACATGGAGGAAAGCCCTCCCTTCACGGGCTTCATCCTGCCCGGCGGGCACCCGGCGGCGGCGGCCTTGCACCTGGCCCGCACCGTGGTGCGCCGGGCGGAGCGCAAGGTGGTGGCCTTGAGCCGGGAGGAGCCCGTGAACCCCGAGGCCATCCGCTACCTGAACCGGCTTTCCGACCTCCTCTTTGTCCTGGCCCGGGTGGTGAACGCCCGCACGGGGGTGCAGGAAGAGGCCTGGCTCGTCAAGAGGCGGCGCTAGGGCCAGGGCTTGCCGTAGACCCGCACCTCAGCCCCGGGGAAGGCGGTCTGGAGAAGCTCTTTTAGGAAGGAGGCGGCGGAGGGCAGAAGTCCTCCGCAAGGGCCCTCCATGTAAAGGAAGAGGTAACGGGGGCGCCTGGGGGACTGGGAGAAGCCCAGGCAGCCCTCGTACTCGGGGAAGTACTCATAGAAAAGCTCCAAGAGGTCCTGGACCAGGTCCTTGGCCTCGGGCAAGGCCTCTATGGAGCTCTGGGGCTTCACCCAGAAGGTCATGGCCTTCATCCTCCTCCCATTATGGCGTTGACAGGGCGCGGAGGTGTGATATCATCTTGCTATATGATTGAAGTCCTTCAGTTGACCAAGGCCTACCGCGCCCACCGGGCGGTGGAGGACCTCTCCTTCCGGGTAAACCCAGGGGAGGTCTACGCCCTCCTCGGCCCCAACGGGGCGGGCAAGACCACCACCCTGCGGGTTTTGGCCACCTTGGTGAAGCCCACGGCGGGCACGGCCCGGGTGGCGGGGTTTGACGTGGGGCGGGAGCCCCTTGCCGTGAGGCAAAGGCTTGGGCTTGTGAACGGGGGCATGCGCGTCTATGACCGCCTCACTGGGCGGGAGGTTCTGGCCTTTTTCGCCGGTTTTTACGGCCTCGAGGGCCCCGCCTTCCGCAAGGCCCTGGATTGGGTGGCGGGGCTTTTGGGGATGGAGGAAGCCCTGGACAAGAAGGTGATGGAGATGTCCACGGGCATGCAGCAGAAGGTGGTGATCGCCCGGGCCATCCTGCACCGCCCCCCGGTCCTCCTCCTGGACGAGGCCACGGCGGGGCTAGACATCTTCGCCCGGCGGGCCCTTTTGGACTTCGTCAAGGCCTACCGGGACCTGGGGAACACCTTGGTCTACTCCACCCACGTGATGGCCGAGGCGGAAGAGGTGGCGGACCGGGTGGGCTTCTTGCACCGGGGCCGCCTGGTCTATGAGGGCACCAAGGCCGAGGCCCTGGCCCTGGGCGAGGGGAGCCTGGAGCGGGCCTTCATCCGGGTGGTGAAGGAGGCGGCATGAAGGGGATTTACCGCATTCTCTGGAAGGAGCTCGTCCAGGTCTTTCGTGACCGAAAGCTCGTCTTTTCCACCTTGGTCCTGCCCGTGCTCCTCATGCCCGTCTTCATGTTCGGGCCGAGCCTGGTGCTAGAGCGCCTCATGAAGGGAGCGGCGGAAAAGCGGCAGGAGATAGCGGTGGCCGGCCTTCCGGAAGAGGCGCTTTCGGCCCTCCGCCAGGCCAACCTGGCCCCGGTGGCCGTGGCGGACCCGGAAGGGGCGGTGCGGGAGGGGAAGTACCCCGCCGGGGTCCTTTACCGGGAGGGCGTCTATCGGGTCTACGCCCGGCTATCCGGGGGGCTCACGGAGGGGCAGGTGGTGGCGGGCAAGGTGCAAAGCGCCCTAGCGGCCCTCAAGGAGGCCAAGGTGGCCGAGGCCCTGGCGAGGCGGGGGGTTCCCTTAGAGGTTCTCCAACCCTTTAGGGTGGAGCTTCTGGACGCCTCCCCCGAGCGGGAAAAGGCCGGGGGGCTTTTGGGCTTCCTCCTCCCCTTCTTCCTGGTGGTCTTCGTCCTTTCCGGCGGGCAGGTGGTGGCGGTGGACGCCACCGCCGGGGAGAAGGAGAAGGGCACCCTCGAGGCCCTCCTCATGGCCCCCGCACCCCTTTGGCAGATCGCCTTGGGCAAAACCCTGGCCACGGTGGTCATGGCCCTGCTCTCTGGGGTGGCGGGGCTTTTGGGCCTGGCCTTGGGCGGGGCCCTGGCCGCCCGCTATGGCGGGGGTGTCCTCACGGAAACGGGCCAGGTGGTGGACCTGGGGGGGCGGGTGGCTTTGGACGGGGCAAGCTTTTTGGCCCTCTTCCTTTCCGCCCTCCTCCTCGCCCTCTTCATGGGGGCGGTGATGGTGGGCCTGGGGCTTTACGCCCGGAGCTACAAGGAGGCGCAGAGCTACCTGGCCCCCTTGCAGCTTATCGCCCTTTTACCCCTTCTCTTCCTCCAGTTTAGGGGCTTCTTGGAGCTGGAAACCTGGTACCACCTGCTTCCCCTTTTCAACGTGGCCCTCCTCATGGACGCCCTCCTCAAGGGAACGGCCACCTGGGGGCAGGCCGCCCTCACCTGGACCTCCACCTTGGCCTACGCCGCCTTGGCCCTGGGCTTTTCCGTGCGGGTCTTCGCCCGGGAAGAGGTGGTGTTCAGGAACTAGAAAGGAGCAAGCATGCGCGAGGTGAAAGAGTTTTCGGCGTGGCGGGTTAGCGGCTTCTTGGGCCTTTTCCTCCTCCTCTTGGCCCTTCTATGGCTCGGGTGGGCGGGGTACGGCTGGGTGAGCGAAAGGGAGCCCGCTTACCTCTGGCACCTCCTTCCCGCCCTTCTTGCCAGCGGCCTCCTCGCCATGGGCCTCTTCACCCTCCAGCCCAACGAGGGGGCGGTCTTGGTCTTCCTGGGCCGCTACGTGGGGAGCGTGCGGGAAGAGGGCTTCCACTTCGCCAACCCCTTGGCCAAGCGGCAACGGGTTTCCCTAAGGGTCCACAACTTCATCTCGGACCGGCTCAAGGTGAACGACGCCCAGGGCAACCCCATTGAGATCGCCGCCGTGGTGGTCTGGCGGGTGGTGGACACGGCCAAGGCCCTCTTCCAGGTGGAGAACTACGAGGCCTTTGTGGCCATCCAAGCCGAGGCGGCCATCCGGGCCCTGGCGAGCCGCTACCCCTACGACGCCGAGGGCCGCTCCCTTAGGGGTAACCCCGAGGAGGTGGCCGAGGAGCTCAAGGCCGAGGTGGAGGAGCGCTTGAGGGTGGCGGGGGTAGAGGTCTTAGAGGCCCGGCTCACCCACCTGGCCTACGCCCCCGAGGTGGCCCAGGCCATGCTGAGGCGGCAGCAGGCCCTGGCGGTGGTTGCGGCGCGGAAGCTCATCGTGGAAGCGGCGGTGGGGATGGTCAAGGAGGCCTTGGCGGGCCTCGAGGCCCAGGGCCTCGCCCTGGACGAGGAAAGGCGGGCGGCCATGGCCAACAACCTCATGGTGGCCCTGGTGGCCGAGGCCCAGGCCCAGCCCGTGGTGAACGTGGGCACCTTGTACGCTTGAAGGAGCGGGGTGAGGGAGGAGAAGAAGCGGTTTTTGTTGCGCCTGGACCCAAGGCTCTACCGGGTCCTGGAGAAGTGGGCCCAGGACGAGCTTAGGAGCGTGAACGCCCAGATAGAGTATCTCCTGAAGGAGGCGGCCAGGCGGGCGGGCAGGTGGAAGGATGAGGATGGAGCCGAAACGGGAAGGGAACCCTAGGCGGTTTTTCCTCGGGCTTTTGGCCTTGGCCCTCCTCCTCCACGCCCTGGCCCTCTTCCTCATGGCCCAAGAGGACCCGGAGGGCCTGCCCCTTTTGGCGGCGCTCCTCCTTTTAGAGTTTTCCCTGACGGCGGCCCTCCTCTATGCGGTTTCCCGCCTTCCGGAACGCTTGTACTACGAGCTAGACGGGAACACGCTCACGGTGCACCTCCCCTTTGGACGGCGGGTGGTCCACCGGGCCCAGGTGGAGGCGGTGCGCCCCTTGGCCTACGCCCTCCCCTGGTGGGCCTGGAAGGGAGAAGCGGCCATGCCCGGCTACCACCGGAGGAGGCTCCGCCTGGAGGGGCGCCCGGTGGAGGCCCTGGTGGGGGCGAGGCGGGGGGAAGGGGTCCTCCTCCTCCTGAAGGACGGGAAAGGGCTTTTGCTAAACCCCTTGGACCCCACGCCCCTCCTTTCCTGGAAGGCGCCATGAAGGCCCTCTACTGGACCTACGGGCTTTCCTGGGGGCTTTTCCTCGCCTACTACCTCCTTGGGGGTAGGTGGGGGCCTTCTTGGGAAAAGGCCCTCTTCGGCCTTCTCTATATGTGGGTCCCCGGACTGGTGGCCCTTTGCTTCGCCCGAAGGGAAGGCCTGAGGCTTCCCCTCTCCCTGAGGCCCAACCGGTACTGGCTTTTCGCCTGGCTTTTCCCCGTGGGCCTCACCCTCCTCTCCCTCCCCCTAAGCCTTCCCTTCGGGGCCTGGCGGGGCCTGGGAAGCCTAGCCCCAGGGCTTCCCGAAGGGGCCCTCTGGGCCATGGCCCTCCTCCAAGGGCTCTTGGCCGGGGCCACGGTGAACCTCCTCGCCGCCTTGGGGGAGGAGCTCTTTTGGCGGGGCTACCTTTGGGAAAGGCTCCGGGAGCGGGGCTTTTGGCCGGCCACGCTGGAAATCGGCTTCTACTGGGGGCTTTGGCACGCTCCCCTCGTCCTCGCCGGGCACAACTACCCCAAGGAGCCCCTCCTGGGCGTGCCCGCCATGATCCTCTTCGCCCTCCTCCTCACCCCCGCCCTCCTCTGGGTGCGGGAAAAGGGGGGCCTCTTGGCGGCGGCCCTCCTCCACGGCACGCTCAACGCCGTGGCGGGGCTTTCCTTGGTGGCGGTGGAGAGGACGCACGACCTCCTCATCGGGGTGGTGGGGCTCCCGGGGTTCTTTCTCATGGCCCTCTTCAACCTCTGGCTCCGGAGGCGGGTATAGTCAGGGGGATGCGCTTCCTGGTGCTCACGGGGCTTTCTGGGGCGGGGAAGACCACGGCCAAGGGGTTTTTGGAGGACCTCGGCTACTTCATGGTGGACAACCTCCCCCCAAGCCTCTGGAAGCCCCTTCTAGAGGAGCTCGCCGCTAGGGGGATAGAACGGGCCGGGGTGGTGCTGGACGCCCGGGCCCTGCCCTTCTTCGCCGAGTTGGAGGAGGCCTTGGCCGAGCTTAAGCCGGTGGTGGTTTTCCTCGAGGCCCGCCCCGAGGTGCTCCTGAGGCGCTACAACCTCACCCGCCGCCTCCACCCCTTGGGGGCGGGGAACCTCATGCGGGAGATAGAGGAGGAAAGGAAGGCCCTAGGAAGCCTAAGGGCTCAGGCCCACCTGGTCCTGGACACCTCCGAGTTCTCCCCCCGGGCGCTCAAGGAGGCCCTGGTGCGCTTTTTGGGCGAGGAGGCGGGCTTTACCCTGCGCCTCCTCTCCTTCGGCTTTAAATGGGGGCCGCCCCAGGAGGCGGATTTGGTCCTGGACGTGCGCCCCTTCCCCAACCCCCACTACGACCCCATCCTCAAGCCCAAAAGCGGCCTGGACCCCGAGGTGAAGGCTTATGTCTTCCGGGAGGACCTGGAGGCCTATTACCGCGCCCTCCTCACCGTGGCAGGCCTGGCGGCGGAAGGGGCGAAGGCGGAGGGGCGGGCCTTTTACACCGTGGCCGTGGGGTGCACAGGGGGGCGGCACCGGAGCGTGGCGGTGGCGGAGAGGCTAGCGGAGGAGCTTTCGGGCCGCTTTCGCGTGGAGGTGACCCACCGGGATGTGGAGAAGGAGGCTTAGCCCCCCCTCCCTGCGCTGGCTTTACCCGGGGATGCGGGTGAAGCGCTTCGCCCTCCTCGCCCTCCTCGGGGTCTTCCTCTTCGGGCTTGGGCTTTCCGAGCTCCTGCCCTCCTGGGGCCTAGAGGGCCCCTGGCCCTGGGGCCTCCTCCTCGGGGGGCTCTTCCTCGGCGTCCTGGGGGTTTGGGCCATGAACCGGAGCATGCTCTCCGCCTTCACCGAGCCCGAGGAGGTGCCGGAAAGGGTCTACGTGCGCCGCAGGCTGGAACAGGGCCCCAAGGTGGTGGCCTTTGGCGGGGGCACGGGGCTATCCCGCATCCTAAGAGGCCTCAAGGAGCACACCGCCCGCACCACCGCCCTCGTGGCGGTGACGGACGACGGGGGGTCCACGGGACGGCTCCGCCTCTCCTATGGCCTGCCGGCGGTGGGGGACCTGGTGGACTGCCTCGCCGCCCTTTCCGACCACCCCGCCCTCCCCGAGCTCCTCGCCCACCGGTTTGACCGGGGGGAGCTTAGGGGGCACACCTTCGGCAACCTCTTCCTGGTGACCCTCTTTGAGGTGGCGGGGGACTTCGCCGAGGCGGTGCGGGAGGCCAACGCCATCCTGAACCTTAGGGGCCAGGTCCTCCCCGCCACCCCCGAGGCGGTGCGCTTAAGGGCGCGCTTCCAGGACGGGGCGGAGGTGGTGGGGGAGGTGGCCATCCGGGAAAGGCGGGGGCGGATCCGGGAGGTCTTCCTGGAGCCCGAGCCGGAGGAGGCGATGCCGGAGGCCCTCGAGGCCATCGCCCGGGCGGAGCTTTTAGTTTTGGGCCCAGGAAGCCTGTACACGAGCGTCATCCCAAGCTTCCTCCCCAAGCCCCTAAAGAAGGCGGTCCAGGAGGCCAAGGCCCCCCTCGTCTACGTGGTGAACCTCATGACCGAACCCGGGGAAACGGACGGCTACACCGCCTACGAGCACTACAAGGCGGTGGCCTACCACCTGGGGCGGCGGCCCGAGGTGGTCCTGGTGCACACCGCCCCCATCCCGGAGGAGGTCCTAAGGCGCTACGCTGCGGAGGGCCGCTACCCCGTGGCCTTTGACCCGAGGCCCTTCGCCGCCGATGGGGTGCGGGTCCTCACGGGGGACTTCCGGGAAGAGGGCCCCTTGGCCCAACACGACCCCAAAAAGGTGGTGCGGGCCCTCTTAAGCCTGGTATAAAGGTGGGCGTGCTTTTCCTCTACCAAGACCCCTTGGGCGACGACCGGGGCCTTGCCTACCTCTACCCCCGGGCGGCGCTCTTCCAGGAGGCGGGGGAAGGGTATGCGGACCTCCTGGCGGTGGCGGGGGAGGACAGGCAAGGGGAGCTCGTCCTCAAGGTGCGCCTCGCCCGCTACCCCAACCCCCTCGAGGGCCCCCTCGGCTTTAGCCTGGCCACGGTGGTCCTCTGGCTGGATACGGAAGAAGGGGGGGAGGAAACCCTCCTCCCGGGCCTGAACACCCCCCAAGGGGAAGGGTGGGAGGTGGCCTACCTCCTCACGGGCTTCGGGGCGGAAAGGCGCACGCCCAAAGGCGAGCGGGAAGGGGTGCGGGCCTGGCGGGAAGGGGAGTGGGTGGCCTTGAGCGCGGGACTTCCCCCGGGGAAGTACGGCCTTTACGGGGCGGTGGGGCTTTTTGACCCCTTTGCGCCCTGGTACCTGCGGCCCACAAGCCTGGAAGGGGGGGGCTGGACCCTGGCGGCCCCCCCGGGAAGCCCCCCCGTGGTGGACCTCCTGGCGGAAAGGCCCCTGGAGCAGGTGGCGGCCTACCAGACGGGTCTCCTCAAGCCCCTCCGGCCCCAGGGCCTCGCCCTAAGGCGGGAAAGCCTCCTCGCCTTCGGCCTCGGGGGGGTTTCCCTCCTCCTCGCCTTTCTCCTCCGGCGGCGCTAAAGGGGGCGGAGGTCCTCCAGAAGGAGCCACCCCACCCCGGGGGGGAGGGCCTCCAGGTGGGCCGCCAGGGCCTGGGCCGCCTCCTCCGCCAAAGGCTTCAGGGCCTCCGGGGGTTCCTCCGTGAGGAGGAGAAGGGTGAGCTGGTAGAAGCGCTGGGTGTGGGTGGGGGTGCCGTCCTCAAAGAAAGGGGTGGGGGGCGGAACCTCGTCCAGGAGGAGCCTCGCTCCCAGGACCTCCCCCGGGAGGAGGGCCTTCAGGTCCCAGGAGGCCTCCTTGGGGTGCCAGAGGTACCCTTGGAAAAGCCGCACCGCCTGCACAGGCTAATCGTAAAGGTAAACGCGGGGGAGCCTCCGGGAGAGGTGGACCGCCACCTCGTAGGGGATGGTGCCCCGGGCCTCGGCCCAGGCCAGGAGCCCCGTGGGGCCGAAGTCGGCGGAGAGCACCTCAAAGACCGCCTCGAGGCCCACGGGGCTGGGGAGGAGGACCGTGGTCTGGTCCATGGAGATCCGGCCCGCCACGGGGCAGAGGGCCCCGGAGGGCCCCTTGACCCAGGCCACCGCCCCCCGGGGAAGCCCGTCGGCGTAGCCCACGGGCAGGGTGGCGAGCCACTCCCCTCCCCGGGCCACGTACTCCCCCCCGTACCCCACCCGGTCCCCTGCCTTGAGCCGCTTCACCAGGGTGGGCCGGGCGAGGAGGCGGAGGATGGGCCTTAGCCCAAAGCCGGGAACGAGGCCATAGAGGGCGAGCCCCACCCGCACGTTCTCCCCCCCGTGGAGGAGGAGGCCATAGGAGTTCTCCAGGTGGTAGAAGTAGCCCTCCCCAAGGGCCTTTCGCACCTCCTGGAAGCGGCGGCGCTGCACCTCCACGAAGGCCGCATCCTCCCCGGCGGTGGCCAGGTGGCTGTAGACCCCCTCCACCCGGATGCCCAAGGCCTCCACCGCCCTTAGGGCAGGGAGGGCCTCCTCAAAGGGGAAGCCCACCCGGTTCATCCCCGTGTCCACCTTGAGGTGGGCCCTAGGGGTAAGCCCCAAGGCCCTGGCCCGCCCCGCCAGGGCCTCCGCGGCCTCGAGGGTGGAGAGGGTGGGCGTGAGGCCCCACTTTAGGGCCTCCTCCGCCTCCAAGGGGTGGAGGCTTCCCAGGAGGAGGACCTCCCCCTCCACCCCCCCTTCCCGCAAGGCCCGCCCCTCCGCCACCGTGGCCACCGCCACCCGCTTCGCCCCCCTTTCCAAGAGGAAGCGGGCGACGGGCAAGGCCCCGTGGCCGTAGGCGTCCGCCTTGAGGACGGGGATCACCTCCCCCTTGGCCCTTGCGGAAAGGAGGCGCCAGTTGGCCCAAAGAGCCTTTAGGTCCACCTCTATCCAGGCCCTTTCCATCCTAGTCGTCCAAAAGACCCACGAAGCGGTGGGGGTCAGGGTCCAGTTTAAAATGGCGGCGGTCCAGGCGGGCGAGGAGCTCGGAGAGCCTTTCCGTGCTCCCCTTCAAGAGGAGATGGTAGACGTAAAGCCCCTTCACCCGGGGCACGGGGGCCGGGGCGG
This sequence comes from Thermus hydrothermalis, assembly GCF_022760925.1. Lineage (NCBI taxonomy): Bacteria > Thermotogati > Deinococcota > Deinococci > Thermales > Thermaceae > Thermus > Thermus hydrothermalis. The sequence continues at coordinate 41,895 of NZ_JAKTNT010000003.1, forward strand.
GGCCCAGGACCTCCCCTTCCCGGGCCACGCCCCTCAGGGCCTCCAAAAGGGCGTAGGCGGCCTCCAAGGCCCGCTCCTCCTTGCGGTGGGCCACCTCCAGCTTCACCATGCGCGTCTTGGGCGGGTAGCCCAGGGCCTCCCGCAGGGCCTTCTCCGCCCAGGGGAAGGCCTCCACGCTCCCCTCCAGGAGGGCTTGGTGGGCGGGGTGGTCCGGGTGGTAGGTCTGGAGGACCAGGAGGGGCCTCCTTCCGGGGCGGAGCTCGGTGAGGGCCCAGAGGAGCCGGTGGTACCGCTCCGCCGCCCGGAAGTCCGCCTCCAGCAAGAACCCTTCGGCGTAGGGCAGGAGGACCAGGGCGAGCTCGGGGAGCACGGGGCCCCGGAGGAGGGCCGTGGTCCCCACCACCACCCCCGGCGCCCCCTGGAGGAGGGGGGCGAGGTCGTCCTTGGCCTCCTTGGCGTAGCGGTAGACCGGTAGGCCAAGCCGCTCCCGCAAGGTCTCCTGGAGCCACTCCAACCCCGGCCCCTTGGGCTCCAAGAGGGTGGAGCCGCAAACCGGGCAGAGGGCGGGCGGGGCCTCCTCGTGGCCGCACTGGTGGCACAAGAGCCTCCCCTTTCCCCCCTTGTGGTAGCGCAAGGGGAGGGCGCAGTTCGTGCAGGTGGGCTTGTAACCGCAGTCGGCGCAGAGGAGGAGGGCGCTATACCCCTTGCGGGGGGCGAGGACCAGGGCCTGCCGCCCCTTCTCCTCCACCTGTTTGAGGAGGGCCCAGGCCCGCCCCACCAGGGGGAAACCCTTCTCCCGCCGCAGGTCCAAAAGGAGAAGCCGCGGCTTGGGCACGGGGAAGGTGAGGCCCGGGCGCTCCAGGACCTCCACCGAGGGCACCAGGGAGAGGTAGGTGAGGGGTATGCCCAAAAGCCTCGCCCGCATCTCCGCCAAGGGGGGCACGAAGGCCCGGGTGCCCGAGGGGAGCTTGTAGCTTTCGCTCCCCTCCTCCACCACCACCAAGGAGCGCGGGGTGAAGGGGAGGAGGAGGCCGGGGTAGGTGGCGAAGATGAGGCCCTTCGGCTCCCGGAAAAGGGCCTCCCGCTCCCAGAGGGGAAGCCCCCCGTGGTAGGGCCTGGCTTCGGGGAAATACGCCAAAAACCTCTCCAAAAGGCTCACCTCGGGGAAAAGGACCAGGTGGTCTCCCTCGGCGAGGAGCCCTTTGAGGAGGCGCACCCGCTCGCCGAACCGCCCCCCGTTCAGCCGGCCAGGCCGCTCGGGGAGGAAAAGGGGCGCCACGGGCCTCCCCTCCCGGGGCGGGGGAGAAGGGGGGGCGTAGCCCATGTACCCCTCCGCCAGAAGCCGCCTCACCCGCCCCACCCCCACCCCCGCTGCCCGGGCCAGGGCGGCGAGGCTTTCCGCCTGGCCGAGGGAGGAGAGCACCTGGAGCACCCGGTTGAGCTCCGGGTCGGGGTGGGCCTCCTTAAGGGGCCTCAAGACCCTCTTCCCCTCCTTGAAGGCCACCTCCTCCTCCAAAAGCCCGGCCTCCCGCAAGGGGTCCAGAAGCTTCGGGTCAAACCCCTTGGCGTCTTGCCAGGAGGTTAGGGCCTCGAGGCCCTTGGGCAAGCGGCTTGGGTCCGCCCCCGGGTAGAGCCGCACCCGGTGGCGCACCTCGGGGAAGGGGGGCAGGAAGTCCGATAGCACCTGGCCCAAAGGGGCGAAGAGGTAGCGGGCGGCCTCCTCCAGGAAAAGGATCTCCTCCGGGCGCAGGTAAGGACCCTCGTCCAGGTAGGCGATGGCGTGGCGCAGGGTGTGGGCGGGCCTTCCTCCTTCTCCCACCACCACCCCAAGCCGCACCTCCCCCCGCCAGGGCACCGCCACCCGCCGCCCCAAGGCCTCCTCCCCCTCGGCGCCCAAGGGGGGCAGGTAGCTCATGGGGGGAAGGGGGAGGGGCAGGGCCACCTCGAGGACCCGCATATGGGCCTAGCATAAGGGGGATGCGCCTGGCCGTCCTCCTCTCCGGCGTGGCCCTCTACAGCGCCCTCTACGCCGTGGTCCCCCTTCTGCCCCTTTTGGAAAGGCTCCACGGCGCCCCCCCAGGGGCGGCGGGACCAGGGATGGGCCTTCCCCTCCTCCTCCTCGTCCTCCTCTCCCCCCTGGTGCCCCGCCTCCCGTGGCCCGCGGGGGCGCTCCTGGGGGGAGGGCTCCTTTTGGTGGGCCTGGGTGGGGCCTTGGGGGCGCTTAGCCCAAGCCTTTCCCTCTGGACCCTCTGCCGCCTCCTCCAGGGGGTGGGAGCGGCCCTGGTGCCCGCCTTGGCCATCGCTTTGGTCCCCGTGCTCTACCCCAAGAGGGCCCTGGAGATGGCGGGGCTTTACATGGCGGGGAACGTCCTTGGGGGAGGGCTTGGCCGGGTCCTGGCGGGGCTTCTGGCGGAGGGGCTTGGGGTGCGGGGGGCGCTTTTCCTCCTTTCCCTGCCCGCCCTCCTCCTCGGCCTCCTCGTCCTCCGGGCCCCCGCCGGCCTTCCCCCCTTGGGAAAGCCCCGGTACGACCTAAAAGCCCTTCCCCTCTACGCCGTGGGGGCCATCCTCCTCTTTCTGAACCTCTTCCTCGCCAACCTCCTCCCCTACCGCCTCCTGGAGTGGGGCTTTGGCCCTGGCCAGGTGGGCCTGGTCTACCTGGCCTACCTCTTCGGCATTCCCGGAAGCGCCCTTTCCGGGGTCCTGGCCCGGCGGTTTGGAGGGGTGGCCACCTTCCGCCTGGCCTTCCTCCTGGTCCTCCTGGGGCTAGCCCTTCTCCTCCTGCCCCCGCCCCTTCTGGTCCTGGGCTTCGTCCTCCAGATGGCCGCCCTCTTCACCGCCCAGAGCCTGGCCTCGGGGGCGGCGGGACGGCGGGGAGCGGGGGTGAGCGGGACCTACGTGGCGAGCTTCTACCTCGGGGGGACCCTGGCGGGCCTCCTTTACCCCTTTTTCCTCCACAGCTTCCCCTTGGCGGTGGGGGTGGGGATGGGCCTGGCGGTTCTGGCCCTCCTCCTCGCCCCGGTGCGCTAAAGCCCAGATGGGTACCGTGGGGTGGAAGGCTTAGGGATTGAGCCTAGGTTTCTTCCCGCCGGCCGCGGAAGATGAGGCGGAAAGGGATTTCTTTAAGCCCCAGGTCCTCGCCGATGCGGTTTTTCAAGTAGTTCTCAAAGGCGCGGGTGACGAACTCGGGGTGGTTCACAAAGAAGACGAAGGTGGGCGGGGCCACTTCCGGCTGGGTGGCGTAGAGGATCTTGAGGGGTTTGCCTTTGAAGTTGGGCATCTGCACCTTGGTGGTCCAGACGCCCACGAAGCGGTTAAGCTCCGCCGTGGGGATGCGGGTGTGGTTGAGCTCGTAAAGGCGCACCGCTTCCCGGAAGATCTTGTCCAAGTTTTGCCGGGTGAAGGCGGAGGTGAAAACCCGGGGCAGGTGCTCTAGGTGGGCGAGCTTTTCCTTGAGTTCCCGGCGGACCTTGGGGGCTTCCTCCTTGGTCACCAGGTCCCACTTGGTGATGACCAGGAGGGTGGGCTTCCCCTTTTCCATGGCGTGGTTGGCGAGCTTTAGTTCCCGGTCCCCCACCTGGAAGGGGTCAATCACCAGGAGGACCACGTCCGCCTCCTCAATGGCCCTTAGGCTCCGCTTGATGGCCAGTTCTTCCACCAGGCTTTCCGGGCGCTTGCGGATGCCGGCGGTGTCCACCAGGATGAAGCGGTTGCCGCCAAAGAAGAACTCCACGTCTATGGCGTCCCGAGTGGTGCCGGGCTCCTCGGAAACGATGACCCGCTCCTCGCCGAGGATGGCGTTGAGGAGGCTACTTTTGCCGGCGTTGGGGCGGCCCACGATGGCCAAGCGGATGGCCGCCACCTCGGGCTCGGTGTCTATCTGCTTGACCGGGAGTTTCTGCCAGATGGCCTCCAGGAGGTCGTCCAGGCCCCGGGCGTGTTCGCTGGAGGTGGGGATGGGGTCGCCGAAGCCCAGGGCGTAAAGGGGGCCCAGGTAGGCCTCGTGCTTGGGGTCGTCCACCTTGGTGGCCACCAGGATCACGGGCTTGCCTTTCTTGCGCAGGTACTCCGCCACCTCGTGGTCCGCCGAGGTTAGCTCGGCGCGGCCGTCCACGGCGAAGAGGACCACCTCGGCGTCCTCTAGGGCCTTGTCCACCTTTTCCTGAATTTTCTTCTCCCACCGGTCGCCCGACCATAGCCCCCCGGTGTCCACCAAGAGGAAGCGCCCCTTTTCCGTTTCCACCACGCCTTCTTTCAGGTCGCGGGTGACCCCGGGCACATCGGCCACCACCGCACTCCGCTTGCCCAGGAGGCGGTTGAAAAGGCTGGATTTGCCCACGTTGGGCCGGCCTACAATGACGACTTTGTGCATCTTTACCCCACGAAAGAAGGGTGGGAAGCCCCACCCCGCCTTCTTCCAGTTTACCACAGGGGGTATACTCTTTGGGATGCGAAGGTTAGCAGGTTGGGTGCTCCGGCTTCTCGGATGGCGTTACCACATGCCCCCGCCCCCAGGGGGGAGCTACGTGCTCATTGGGGCGCCGCACACCTCCAACTGGGATTTCTTCATCGGAATCCTGGCCCTTTGGGCCTTGGGGATTCGGGCCCGGTGGCTCGGCAAGAAGGAGCTTTTCCGGCCCCCCTTGGGATGGCTTTTGCGTTTTCTAGGGGGGATACCCGTGGACCGCTCTAGGCGGAGCAACCTGGTGGACCAGGTGGCGGAGATCCTAAAGCGGGAAAACCTGGCCATTCTCATCACTCCTGAGGGCACCCGGGGGAAGGCCCCCTACTGGCGCACGGGCTTTTATTACATGGCCCTGAAGGCGGGGGTGCCCATTGCCCTTGGGTATGCCGATTTCCGCAAGAAGGAGGTGGGGATCGGTGGGTACCTTTACCCCACGGGGGACTTAAAGCGGGACTTCGCCGAGATCCGGGCTTTTTACCAGGACAAGGTGGGCCTGAGGCCGGAGAAACAGGGGCCCATCCGTATCCGGGAAGAGGCGGAATAACAGGGACTTGCTTTCTATAGGGGTGGCCTTAGAATGGGCGCATGGAACAACCCACCCCTGTTTCGGATACGGAGCGGACTTGGGCGGCGGTGGCTCACCTGGCGCCTTTGGTGGGGTACTTTGTCCTCATCGGCCAGATCTTGGTACCCTTGGCCATCCTCCTTTGGGGGCCCCAAACCGCTTTTGTGCAGGCCCACGCCAAGGAGGCCTTAAACGGCCAGATTAGCTACACCCTGTATGGCGTTGCCTTGGTTCTGCTAGCCATTACGGTGGTTGGCTTGATCTTGGCCGTGCCGCTGGGCCTGGCGCTCGTGGTGGTGGCCTTATGGAACATGGTCCAGGGGGCCTTGGCGGCTGGACGAGGAGAGATGTACCGCTATGCCCTTATTCTGCGGTTGGTACCTTGAGCTCCAGGATGACCACCGCCAAGGCCATGCCCCGCTCGTGGCTTAGGGTGAGGTGGGCGCGGAGGCCTTCTTTTTGGAGTTCGGCCTCGAGGCCCGGGGCAAACCGGAGGACGGGCCGCCTGCCCTCGAGGCCCACCCAGACCTCCCGCCAGGAAAGGGGCCTGGGCCAACACTTCTGAAAGGCCTCCTTGGCGGCCAAGCGGGCGGCGAGGCTTGGGGTGGGGTCTTGGCGGGCGAGGGCGTAGGCGAGCTCCTCCTCGGTGAAAAGCCGCTTCAGGGCCCTTTCCCCGTGGCGGTCAAGGAGCCTCCGCACCCGCGCGATCTCCACCAGGTCGGCGCCCACGGCCCGGATCACGGGACCAGTCTACGGCCTTGAGGGGAGGGGCTTGCCCATGCTAGGGTACACGGGTGTTGCCGAAGGCTTTCCTCTCCCGCATGGCCGAGCTTCTGGGGGAGGAGTTTCCCGCCTTTCTCCGGGTCCTCACCCAGGGGGAGAGGAGCTATGGGCTTCGGGTGAACACGCTGAAGCTTTCCCCCGAGGACTTCCTGAGGATCTCCCCCTGGCCCCTTAGGCCCATCCCCTGGTGCCCCGAGGGCTTCTACTACCCCGAGGAGGCCCGGCCCGGCCCCCACCCCTTCTTCTACGCCGGCCTTTACTACATCCAAGAGCCCAGCGCCCAAGCGGTGGGGGTGCTCCTGGATCCGAAGCCGGGGGAGAGGGTCTTGGACCTGGCGGCGGCCCCTGGGGGGAAGACCACGCACCTGGCGGCGAGGATGCGGGGAGAAGGCCTCCTCCTCGCCAACGAGGTGGACGGGAAGCGGGTGCGGGGGCTACTGGAGAACGTGGAGCGCTGGGGGGCCCCTTTGGGCGTGGTCCAAGCGCCCACGCGGGCCCTGGCGGAGGCCTTAGGCGCCTACTTTCACCGGGTGCTTCTGGACGCCCCCTGCTCGGGGGAAGGCATGTTCCGCAAGGACGCCGAGGCCATCCGCCACTGGGGGCCCTCGGCGCCCAAGCGGGCGAGCGAGGTGCAGAAGGCCCTTCTCGCCCAGGCGGCCCGGTTGGTGGGGCCCGGGGGGGTTTTGGTCTACTCCACCTGTACCTTCGCCCCCGAAGAGAACGAGGGGGTGGTGGCCCACTTCCTGAAGGCGCACCCCGACTTCCTTCTGGAGGATGCCCGTTTCCACCCCCTCTTCTCCCCCGGAGTACCAGCGTGGGGGGATGGCAACCCCGAGCTTGCCAAGACCGCCCGGCTCTGGCCCCACCGCCTCGAGGGCGAGGGCCACTTCCTCGCCCGCTTCCGCCGGGTGGAGGGGGCCTGGGCTACCCCTAGGCTGGAGCGGGTCCCTCCCCTTTCCCAGGAGGCCAAGCGGGCGCTTACCGCCTTTTTGGAGGAGGCGGGGCTATCCCTGGAAGGCCCCATCCTGGAGCGGGCCGGGCACCTTTACCTCCTGCCGGAAGGGCTGCCTTCCCTAGCGGGCCTCAAGGCCCCGGCCCCGGGGCTCTACCTGGGCCTGGCGCAGAAGGGGCGCTTCCGCCCCGCCAAGGCCCTGGCCTTGGCCTTTGGGGCCACCCTGCCTTGGCCTGGGCTTCCCCGGATCGCCCTGGCGCCGGAGGACCCTAGGGCCCTGGCCTTCGCCACGGGGGAGGGGGTGGCGTGGGAGGGGGAGGACCGGCCCTTGGCCCTAGTGGTCCTCCGGACGGGGTCGGGGGAGTTCCCCTTGGACTTCGGCAAGGCTAAGGGAGGGGTGTTGCGCCCCGTGGGGGTTAACCTTTGATAGGCCAGGCCCCTAGGTGCATTTCTGTTTCCAGATGTGTTTCAGGACGTGTGAAGCCCTTTCTAGGAGCTTTGGGACGCGGAAGACCTTGGCGTCAAATTGCCTCTGCTCGCAATCGTAGTAGTATACCTGCCAAAGGCTAGCCTGGGTTTTTACCAGAGACCCCGCGTTTAGGGGACTGGTGAAGTCCCTTTTATAGTCGCGGATGAGTTCTAAGGAGATATTCCCGGTATACCTGTGCCGATCGCTTTTTACTTCCAGGCACAGGGATTCGTTGCCGCTTTGAATGAGAAAGTCAAAATTGCTCATCTCTTCACGTGACGGACGTGTATAGAATAGATCCAGTCTGTCAAGCCATCGCTCCGTGTGCCTTTCAAAGGCATGTTGGATGTTGGCTTCGCGCCTCAAAATATCCCCTTTTCTTGCGAGTTCTTCTAACGTTCTTTTTATTTCCAGGATCTCGGTAAGGTCTTGGTTTTTAAGGTACAGCAGACGGCGCAGGCGCTCCTCTAAGTTGGTTGGATTTTGGGTAGGCTCTTCCCACACCCAGTCCTGGGGCAAAAGCAAGAAGACCCCCCTTGCGCCATCCGGGGATGGCGTTTGGTTTAACAAGATCCGCACCCTTCTTCCCTCTATTTGGCCATCAAAGGGGAGTTGTTTATTTTCCCAAAGCTCACCAATCTTCTTCCAGATGTCATGCTGGATTGCTTTCATTTCCTGTATAAAGGATATTCCTTTTCCCGAAAAGCGTCAACCTATTTTGTACCCCTTCCGGTGAGCTTAGCATTGATGCGGCGGGACTCTTGTGAAGCGGTGGGAGGCGCTCATGTAAGGATAGCCCCTGCGGTGTGGGGACATCCAGCCAGAGTCCGAGGACGTTGCCTAGGGCGATCTTGCACATTTTGAGAAAGCCATGATAGGATGGCCTCGCCCGAAAGGGCTAAGCTGACGCTGGTATCCTTCCCCCACCGCTCATGGAGCGGTGGGCTATAAACTTTCTCACGCCCCCAGGCTAAACTGAGGGTGCCCGGAAAGGGGCGGGCCGATTATGGAAAGGGTGGCCATATTTATTGACGGCTCCAACCTCTACAAGGGGTTGGTGCAACACCTGGGCTCGGACTATCGGCTGAACTTTGTGGAGTTCATCACCCTTCTCACCGCCGGGAGGCGGCTTCTGCGCGCCTACTACTACAACGCTCCTCTTCCCCCGGAGGACCCTGCGGCTAAGGCCCACCAGAGCTTCCTCAACTACCTGAAGCGCGTGCCCTACGTGGCCGTGCGCCTGGGGCGGCTGGAACGCCGGGCGGATGGCTTCGTGGAGAAGGGGGTGGACATCCAGATCGCCATTGACATCCTGCGCCTGGCCTACGCCGACGCTTACGATGTGGCGGTTCTGGTGTCCGGGGACGGGGACTTCGCCGAGGTGGTGCGGGTGGTGCAGGACATGGGCAAGCAGGTGGAGAACACCACCTTCCACGCCCTTTCCTCCCACCGCTTGGCCCAGCAGGCGGACCGCTTCTACCCCCTGGACGATTTTCCCTGGGAGAGGCTTAGGGCGCAAAGCCTCCCCCAGGCATCGGAGGGCGGGGAAGGCTAGAGGAGCTCCTCGGGGCGGAAGAAGAGGGCGATCTCCCTTTGGGCGTCCTCCGGAGTGGCCGAGCCGTGGATCACGTTCTCGTCAATGGTGGTGGCGTAGTCCCCCCGGATGGTGCCGGGGAGGGCGTCTTTGGGGTGGGTGGCCCCCATCATCTTGCGCACCTCGGCGATGGCGTTGGGGCCTTCCAGGACCATGGCCACCACCGGCCCCGAGGTGATGAAGCTCACCAGGCCGGGAAAGAAGGGCTTTTCCCGGTGTTCGGCGTAGTGCTTCTCGGCGAGCTCCTGGGATATGCGCAGGGCCTTAAGCCCCACGATGCGGAAGCCCTTGCGCTCAAAGCGGGCGAGGATCTCCCCCACCAGGCCGCGCCGGAAGCCGTCGGGTTTGACCATGACAAAGGTGCGCTCCATACCCCTAGGAGTCTAGCAGATTAGGGCCCCTTGAAGTAGCCCAGGAGGATGTAGCCCACCACCAGGATCCAGAGGGCGATGAGGAGGACGTCCCGCCAGCCGATGCGGGGGCGCCTTTCGGGCTCCAGCACCTGGGTGGGGAGCGCGTCGGGCTCCTCCCCCAGCTTCAGGCGCACCGGGGCCCCCCGGGCGGCCTCGAGGGGGAGGGCGTAGGGCCGGTTGCCCACGGGAAGCTCCTCCGGCACCCGCACCACGATGGCGCTCACGTTGTCGGGCCCGCCCCACTCGTTGGCCAGGGCCACTAGGCGCCTGGCCGCCTCCTCGGGGGGGAAGGTTTTAAGGACCTCTTGCAGGGTGCGCTCGTCCAACACCCCGGAAAGCCCGTCGGTGCAAAGGAGAAAGGCATCCCCGGGTTCCAGCTTGAGCCCCAGGAGGTCCACCCGGGCCTGGGGGAAGGAGCCCAGGGCGTTGGTGATCACGTTGCGCCAGCGGTGGGTGCGGGCCTCCTCCGGGGTGAGAAGGCCCTGGCGCACCCTTTCCGCCACCCAGGAGTGGTCTTCCGTGAGGAGGGAAAACTCCCCCTTGCGCAGGAGGTAGGCCCGGGAGTCCCCCACGTGAGCGATGAGGGCGTAGGGGAGGTCTAGGACCAGACACGTGGCGGTGGTGCCCATGCCCCGGTTCTCGGGGCGTTGGGCCTCCTGGAAGATGCGCTCGTTCGCCCGTTCAAAGGCCTCGAGGAGGGCCTTGGGGGAGGGCTCCTTGTCCTTCAGGTGCTCCAGGATGGTTTCCACCGCCAGCCTGGCCGCCACCTCTCCCGTGCGGTGCCCGCCCATGCCGTCCGCCACGACGAACACGCCGCCCCAAGGGGTAAGGGCGTACCCCACCGCATCCTCGTTCTTGGGCCGCTTGCGGCCGGGGTGGGTTTCCAGGGCAAAAGAAAGCGGGGGCACGGGGGGATTTTACCGCATACCCTTGACGCATACCGCATAGCGGGGTAGCTTGAGGGTAAGCCCGGGCCCCCAAAGCCCGGCGGTTTTGTTTTGGGGAGGGCGCCATGCGCTTTGAAAAGATCGCCCCCTACACCTACCGCATCCCCCGGCAGGGGAAGATGCGGGTGGACGCCGTTTTCTTCGCTTCCGAGGAGATCCTTAAGGACCTGGAGGCGGAGGGCTACGCCTCCTTGCAACAGCTCATGAACGTGGCTACCCTGCCCGGCATCGTGGAGCCCGCCCTGGCCATGCCGGATATCCACTGGGGCTACGGCTTCCCCATCGGCGGGGTGGCGGCCTTTGACCCGGAGGTGGGCGGGGTGGTGAGCCCGGGGGGGGTAGGATTTGACATCAACTGCCTGCCCGCGGGAACCCGTGTCTTAACCCACGACCGCTGCACCCGGCCCATTGAGGAGTTCGCCCAAGAGCGAGATCCCCTCTTGGTGGCCTGGCGCTTAGGGGAGCGCCCCGAGGCGGCGCGTGCCCTTTTCCTCCTTTCCCGGGAAGGGGAGGAGCTGGTGCGCCTCCGCACCGAGGGGGGTTTTGTCCTCGAGGCCACCCCTGACCACCCAGTCTATACCCCCGCAGGAATGCGTCCCGTGGGCGAACTGCGGCCGGGCGACCAAGTGGCGGTTCACCCTTTTCGGGGGCTCCCTTACGAACGGCCCTCTTCCTTGACCCTCGTGGGGGAGGAAACGGCGGAGGCTTGGGCCAAGGAACTGGGCTTTCCCCGGGCCCCCTTGGAGCTCCGGGCGCGGGGGCTTCTGCCCCTTGGGGCAGACCATCCCCACCTGCCAGCCCTTTTGCGCTTGATGGGATACGCCCTGGGGGATGGGACCTTGTACCGCTCTGGGGGAAAAGCCTACCTCTTCCTCTACGGGGAAAGGGAAGGCCTCCTGGAGGCCAAGGCCGATCTGGAACGTCTGGGCTTTCGGGCGGGGGGGCCTTACCTGCGCCGGCGCCATCACAGCTTCCGAGGCCGGGCCTTTTCTGCGGAGGAGGCTAGCCTGAAGATATCCTCCCGCGCCCTCTTTCTCCTTCTCCGCGCCCTCGGGCTTCCCGAGGGGGCCAAGGCCAAGCAGGGGTTTAGGCTCCCGTCGTGGCTTTTTGCCCTTCCCCCTTGGCTTAAGGCCAACTTCCTGGCGGGGCTTTTCGGGGCGGAACTCTCTGCGCCCAGGGCCGTGAGTGGCCACGGCTATAACCTCATGCCCCCGGTCCTCTCCCAGTCCAAGCGCCGAAGCGTCTTGGCGGAGGGACGTGCTTTCATGGAGGACCTCGCCCGGTTGCTGGCCTCCGTGGGGTTAGAGGTGCAGGATCTGCGGGAAGAGGCGGATTGGGAGGAGCCGGAGGACCCTTCCCACCGCTTCAAGCTCATTCTCCGATCCACCCCGGAAAACCTTGCTCGTCTTTACGAGGAAGTGGGCTACGCCTACGCCCCCACCAAGGCTCGGCTGGCCCTTATGGCCGCCCTTTACCTGCGGAAGAAGGAGGCGCACCTGGCCGAGCGGGAGGCCCTGGCCAAGAGAGCGTGGGCGCTGCGCGAGGCGGGCTATTCGGTGACGGCTATCGCCCAAGGGCTTGGGGTTTCCCGCCGCTTTGTGGAGCGCACCCTTTACGAGGAGCGCCGTTCCTTCCGTCCCCAAGGCTTTCCCACCTTTAACGAATTCGTGGCGGCTTCCGTGGGCATGCTCTTTGACCAGGTGGTGGTTGTGGAGCGGGTACCCTATGGGGGAAGGGTTTACGACCTTTCCATGGCCCATCCAGACCACAACTTTGTGGCCGAAGGGTTCGTGGTTTCCAACTGTGGGGTCCGCCTTCTGGTTTCCCATTTGACGTTGCAAGACCTCCTCCCCCGCCAGCGGGAGCTTGCCGACGCCCTCTACCGCCTGGTGCCCTCCGGGGTGGGGAGCGAAAGGCGGGACGTGCGCTTTAGCAAGCGGGAGCTCAAGGAGATCCTCAAGGAGGGGGCGGGGTGGCTGGTCAAGCGGGGCTTCGGCTACCCGGAGGACGTGCGCTTCATTGAATCCGAAGGCCGGCTTCCCTGGGCGAACCCCGACAAGGTATCGGAGAGGGCCTTTGAGCGGGGTGCCCCCCAGATCGGCACCTTGGGAAGCGGCAACCACTTCCTGGAGGTCCAGTACGTGGACGAGGTGTACGACGAGGAGGCCGCCGAGGCCTTCGGCCTCTTCCCGGGCCAGGTTACCGTCCTCATCCACACGGGAAGCCGGGGCCTGGGCCACCAGGTCTGCCAGGACTACGTGGAGCGCTTCCTCAAGGTGGCCCCCCGGTACGGGATTGAGCTCGTGGACAAGCAGCTCGCCGCCGCCCCCATCCGGAGCCCCGAGGGGGAGGACTACCTCCAGGCCATGGCCGCCGCCGCCAACTTCGCCTTCGCCAACCGCCAGCTCATCGCCCACTTCGTGCGGGAGGCCTTTGAGGCGGTGGGTTTCGCCCCCCGGGACCACGGCCTCCGGGTCCTCTACGACCTTGCCCACAACAACGCCAAGTTTGAGGAGCACAAGGGGCGGCGGGTCCTGGTCCACCGCAAGGGGGCCACCCGGGCTTTTGGGCCCGGCAACCTGGAGATCCCCCCGGAGTACCGCAAGGTGGGCCAGCCCGTCCTGGTGCCCGGGGATATGGGCCGCTACTCCTACGTCCTGGCGGGCACGGCCAAGGCCATGGAGGTTTCCTTCGGCTCTAGCTGCCACGGGGCGGGGCGGAAGATGAGCCGCCACCAGGCGAAGCGGGTGGCCCGGGAGCGGAACCTGGTCAAGGAGCTTGCGGAGAGGGGCATCCTGGTCCGGGCCGCCACCCGGGCCACGGTGGACGAGGAGATGCCCGAGGCCTACAAGGACGTGTCCCTGGTGGTGGAGGCGGTGGAGGGGGCGGGGATTGGCAGGAAGGTGGCCCGCCTCCGGCCCCTCATCGTGGTGAAGGGCTAAGGTCTTTCTCACGGGGCTTTGCTTTCATGGGGGGATGAGGCTCGTTGCCTTTTTTCTCCTTCTTGGCCTGGCCCTAGGGCAGAGCCTCCCTGCGGCGGTTTTCGGCCTCACCTTCCGGGAGGAGGGAGGGGCCTGGGTGTACGAGGGGGAAGGCGTCCGGCTCGTGTACGTGCCCGGGGTGGGTTGGGCGGAGCCTTTCCTTGACGGGCCGGCCCCGGAAGGGGATAGGCTTCCTTTGGGGCTCCTGAGCGCTTTGGGCTACTTCCGGGTGCCGGAGGCCTCGGCCCGTTTCGGGAGCCAAGGGCGGGCCTTCCGCCTCGTCCTGGACCTTCCTGCCCCTGCCGCCCAGCCTCCCCAGGAGGGCATGGCGCGGGGGAGCCTGCGCCTCCAGCTCCCCTACCTGGCGCCGAAGGCCCTCGAGGCCCCCTGGCCCAAGGGGGTTTCGGCCTCGGTGCGGCTCCTTCCCGAGGGCACGGAGCTCACCCTTTCCGCCCCCGGGAAGCTCCTCCGCTACCGGCTATTCCCCTTGGAAGACCCGCCCCGCTTGGTCCTGGACCTCTACCCCCTGGCCCCGGAGGTGGAGGAGGCCCTGGCCCCCGGGGTGCGCTACCGCGAGGTCTGGGCCTTCGTCCCAGAGCCCCTAAGGCTCTACCTGGTGGAGGCGGAAAGGGGGAGGCTTCTTCCCGTGGGTTCCCCGGGGAAGCGGGCCTTGCCCAAGGACCTGGCCCCCGGGGCCTTGGCCGTCCTCAACGGGGGCTACTTTGACCCCAAGACGGGAAGCCCCATCGGGCTTTGGGTCCAGGACGGGGTGACGGTCTCCTACCCCTTCGGCCGCGCCGCCCTGTTTTGGGACGAGTTTAGCTTTTTCCTGGGCCTTCCCCGCTTTGAGGCGGTGGTGGCGGGGCCCAAGGGGGAAAGGGTGCGGGTGGGGGTGAACGCCTCCCGGGCCCGCTACACCGCCCACACCGTGCCGGGGCCCGTGGGCCGGGAGGGGGAGGAGGTGGCCTTGGTGCGGGGGGAGCGGGTGGCGGCCCTGCTTCCCGCCCCGGCGGAGCTTCCGCCGGGGGCCTGGGCCCTCACCTTCCCCAAAGGGGCCCCGCCCTTCCCCTTGGCGGTGGGGGAGCGCCTAAGCCTCTACGGGCGGCTAGACCCCCCCTTCCGCTACGCCCTGGAGGGGGGGCCCCTTCTCCTCCGGGAGGGCCAGTACGCCTTTGACCCGGCGAAGGAGAACTTCAAGGACCCAAGGCCCCTTTTGGCCGTGGCCCCCCAGGCGGCGGTGGCCTGGACGCGGGAGGGGCGGCTATGGCTCCTCGTTTCCGAGCCCACCACCCCCGGGGTCCTGGCCCGGGCCCTCCTCGCCCTGGGGGCCTGGAACGCCCTCAGGATGGACGGGGGCGGCTCGGCCCAGCTTTGGGTGAAGGGGGCGTTGCGAAGCCCTTACTCGGGCAACCCCAGGCCCGTGGTGAGCGCCCTGGCCCTCTTTGCGCCATAATCCCCTTGTGGGCCCCGGCTTCCACCGCGCCTACGCCAGCCGTCTGGCCTGGCGCTACCGCCTCCTTCTGGCCCTGGCCCTCGCCCTTTTGGGCCTCTTCCACCCCCTTTTCGCCCTCCTTTCCCCCTTGGGCCTCCTCCTCCCAAGCCGCCTGTTGGAGGGGAGGGCCCTAAGGGAGATCGCCCGGGTCAGCCTCGCCTACCCCACCGCCCTCGCCTACGGGGAGGAGCGGCTTTGGGCGGAGGCGAGGAAGGCCCCCCTGAAGCTTCCCCCCTTTCCCTATGGGCTTCTCTTGCTATACCTTTTGGCCCTCCTCCTGGCCCTTCTCCTCGCCGCCTGGCGGGCGGAAGGGGTGGGGGGCGGGTGGTCCTTGCCGGGCCTGGAGCGGCCCGCCCCGCCCCAAGGGGCTTCGGGGAGGGAGGAGGGGGCAGAGCGGGCCCTGGAGGGTGGGGCCGGGACACCCCGGGAGGGGGAAGAGGCTTCGGAGGGGGGTTCGTTCCCGGGCCAGGATGGCATCCGGAAAGAAGGGGAGGCGGGCGCTTCCCGGGGCGGCGCTCCCCAGGGGGAGGCGGGCGCTAACGGCAAGGAGGATGCCCGCCCTGGGGAAAGGGAGGCTTCCCCGGGTCCCGGGAAGGGGGCGGGGCCGGGCGCGGGGGACGCCCCAAAGGGCCCTCCCGTCCTTCCCCTAGCGCCTGAGGGGGAGGAGGCGGGCCTTCTCCCCCCGGGGGAAGGGGAGGGCGCCTCCCTTCCCTCGCCCTGGCCCGAGGGGAAGCCCCCCGAAAGGGTGCGCCGGGGGGTGGAGGTCTACCTGGAGAAGACCCCCCTCCCCCCGGAGGCCCGGGAGCTCCTCAGGCGCTACTTCGCCGCGCCTTGAGGAGGGCCAAGGCCTCTTCTAGGGAAACCGGGCCCACCTCGAGGCGCCCCGCCACGGGGAAGGCCCCCTCGTTTTTCCCGTGGCCGAAGCGGGCCCCCACCTTGAGGGCCACGTCCGCCAGGAGGGCCCGCATCTTGGCGTGCTTCGCCTCGCCGTGCTCCTTGGCGTGGGGGTTTTCCCGCACCTCCAAAAGCCTTACCTCCCCATCCTCCCCCACCTCGTAGATGGCGTACCGGGGGGCGTGGCCGAAGGGCCCTGGGTAGACCCGGTTTTCCTCCCTGCCCAAAGCGATGGCGATGCGCATGGCCTTAGGATACACCCCCAGGGTAAAGGCTACCCTTCCCGCCGCCACTCCCCGCTCTTGCCCCCCGCCTTGTGGAGGAGGCGCACCTCCTGGATGACGAGCCCCTTGGAGGCCGCCTTGAGCATGTCGTAAACCGTGAGGGCGGCCACGGCGCAGGCGGTTAAGGCCTCCATCTCCACCCCGGTTTCCGCCTTGGTGCGCACCGTGGCCACAATGCGCACGCGCTTGGTCTCCTTTTCCAGGGCCACGCTTACCTCCACCCCGGTGAGGGGAAGGGGGTGGCAGAGGGGGATGAGGTCCGCCGTCTTTTTGGCCGCCTGGATGCCGGCGAGCTGGGCCACCATCAGGGGGTCCCCCTTGCCCACCCCGCCCTTTTCCAGGGCCTCGAGGGCTTCCTCCGTGAGCTCCACGAAGGCCTCGGCGGTGGCGGTGCGGAAGGTCGCGGGCTTTTCCGTCACGTCCACCATATGGGGCTTGCCGTCCTTGAAGTGGGTGAGGTCCATGGCCTCAGTGTAGTACCTTGGGGCAAATGCCCGAGGAAGGCGTCTTGGTGGTGGGGGCGGGGATCTTGGGGCTATCCGCCGCCCACTTTCTGGCCCAGAGGGGTTTTCCCGTATTGGTCCTGGAGCGGGAAGCCCCTCTTCTCTGTACCAGCGACAAGTCCACGGAGTGCTACCGGGTCTTCTGGCCCGGGGAAGAGGCCTTAGCCTCTTTGGTGGCGCGGAGCCTCGAGCTCCTTGGGCCCTTTGCGGAAGCGGCCCGGCCTAGGCCCAGGGGCTACCTCTACCTGGGGGAGGCGGAAGGCCTCCTCTCCCTGGCCCAGCAGGCCCCCCACGCCGGGCCCTTGAGGGTTCACCCCAAAGCCGCCACCTACCCGCGGGTGGCGGAGGAAGGGATGGACCTCCTCCTGCCCGGGTCCTTGGGGGAAGCCTTCCCCTACCTGGCCCACCTGAAGGGCAAGGCCGGGCTCCACGTGCGCAAGGCGGGGTGGCTTTCCGCCCACGGCCTGGGGATGGCCCTCCTGGAGGCCCTACGGGCGGCGGGGGGCAGGGTGGTGGCGGGGGAGTTTTTGGGCCTGGAGCGGGAAGGGGGTAGGCCCCGCTACGCCCGGGTGCGGTGGGGGGAGGAGGAAGCCCTTTGGCCCTTTGCCGCCTTGGTCCTCGCCCCCGGGCCCGGGCTTCCCGCCCTCCTTTCCGCCCTGGACCTGACCCTCCCCGTGGCGGCCGAGCCCCATTTCAAGGCCTGGTTCCCCGACCCCCTAGGCCTCTTCCCCCGGGAGGCCCCCCTTCTCATCTGGAATGAACCCCAGGAGATATTCGCCCCTGAGGAGAAGACCCTTTTTCAGGGCGAGGCTACCCTTGCCCCCCTCCTAAGCCTTCTGCCCCCGGGGGCCCACGCCCGGCCCGAGGGGGAGGGCTTCCTCGCCCTCTACAACCCCTGGCCCCAGGCGGAAGCCCCCGGGGCCTGCGGCCCCACCCCGCCCCCTTGGGCGGGGGAGGTGGCCCTCAGGGGGCTTTTCCCCATCCTCCCTGGCCTCAGGCGCTACCTGGGGGCGCGGCCCCGGGTGGACGGGGGGTACTACGTGCGCACCCCGGAGAACCTGCCCCTCCTGGGGCCCGTGGCCGAAGGGGTCTACCTCCTTGGGGCCTTTTCCGGCTATGGAGTCATGGCCGCCTTGGGGGCGAGGGAGGCCCTGGCCCGGATGGTGGCGGGGGAGGACCCTCCTTCTTGGGCCCGGGGCTTCCGGCCTAGCCGTTACCAAGACCCCGGCTACCGCCCCCAGGGGGCGGCGGCCCGGGCGCAGCTTTAGAGGGCGAACTCCTTGAGGAGGCCTTCTAGGTCCAGGCTTTCCCGCTGCCCCAAGGCGGGGTAGACCTCGGGGTAGCGGGGGAGGTAGGCCTTAAGCCGCTCCTCAAAGGTGGGCACCTCCGCCTTCCAGAAGACCCCGATGGGGATCCTCTCCCCCCACTCCGCCGCCTTTTCCTGGAACTTGGCCATTTTCCGGTCCAGTTCCTCGGGGGGAAGTCCCTCGGGGACAAAGGGGTCGTACCCCTCCTCCTGGAGCCTGTAGAGCCGGGGGGCGAACCACTCCTTGGTGTGCAGGTCGTTGTAGGTGGGGCAGGGCTGGAGCACGTGGAGGAAGGCGAGGCCCTTGTGGTTGATGCCCTCCTTGATGAGCTCCTTCAGGCCCTTCACGTCATAGGCGTAGCCCCGGGCGATCCAGGTGTAGCCCGAGGCGAAGGCCAGGAGGAGGGGGTTGATGCGCCCTTGGGGGTTGGGCTTGGGCAGGCTTTTGGTCTTCTCCCCTAGGCCCAAGGTGGGCCCTGCCTGGCCCTTGGTGAGGCCGTAGACCTCGTTGTCGTAGAGGATGTAGAGCATGTCCACGTTCCTGCGGCCCGCGGCCACGAAGTGCCCCGCCCCGATGCCAAGCCCGTCCCCGTCCCCGCCCACCGCCACCACGGTGAGGTGGGGGTTGGCGAGCTTGGCCCCCTGGGCCACGGGGAGGACGCGGCCGTGGAGGGTGTGGACCCCGTAGACGTTCAGGTAGTGGGGGGTCTTGGCCGAGCAGCCGATGCCGGAGAAGACCACGGTCTGGCTCGGGTCCTTCCTAAGCTCAAAGAGGGCCATCTGGAGGGCGGAGAGGATGCCGTAGTCCCCGCAGCCCGGGCACCAGTCGGGCTGCTTTTCCGCCTTGTAGTCCTGAAGCTTGAGCTCCACCATGCTAGACTCCCTTCCGCAACACCAAGCGCTCAGGGGCTTCGCCCGCAAGCACCGCCTTGAGGGCCTCCACCGCCTCGTCTAGGGTGATGGGGCGGCCGTTGTACTTCACCACCCGGTGGTGGACCTTCTTTAGGGTTTCCTGCTGCACCAAGTCGGCGAGCTGCCCGGAGTAGTTGTGCTCCACGGTGACGAGCCGCTTCCCCTCCAGGAGGTGGCCGATCTCGGGGAAGGGCCAAAGGAGCCTGAGGTGCAGGTACCCCACCCTGGGGAGGTGGTCTAAAGCCTCCAGGAGGGTCCCCTTCACCGTGCCGAAGCCGAGGACCAAGATGTCCCCGTCCCGGTAGAGGGTGTACTGGTCCTCCAGGGGGATTTCCCGCCTGGCGGTGAGGAGCTTTTGCATGCGCTTTTCCATCTGGTATTCCCGGAGGACGGGGTCTTCCGTGATGTGCCCCTCGAGGTCGTGCTCGTCCGAGGTCATCCAGTAAAACCCCCCCGGGGTCCCTAGGGGGATGAAGGGGGAGATGCCGTCCTCCGCGGGGGCGTAGCGCTCGTAGGGGCCAAAGCCCTCCCTGGGGGCTAGGCGCTTCTCCCCATCTAGGGAGAGAACCTTCAGGGCCTCCTTGGGAAGGCTTTGCGCCATGGAGGCCAGGAACTTGTCCAGGAGGTGGACCACCACCGTCTGGTACCGCCAGGCCCAGGCCAGGGCCTTTTGGGCGTCCAGGAAGGCGTCCAGGATGTCCCCGGAGGCGAGGACGAGCCTCGGGTACTCCCCGTGCCCGCCCCGGATGGCGAAGAGGAGGTCCCCTTGCTCCGTGCGGGTGGGAAGCCCCGTGGAGGGCCCACCCCGCTGGTAGAGGGTAACCACCAAGGGGGCTTCCACCATCCCGGCGAAGCCCATCCCCTCGGCCATGAGGCTGAAGCCGGGGCCGCTGGTGGCCGTGGCCGCCCTGGCCCCAGTAAGGGCCGCCCCCACCGCCATGGTCACGGCGGCGATCTCGTCCTCCGTCTGCACCACGGCCACGTCCGCCCCTTGGAAGGCGGTGTGGGCCTCGAGGTAGACGCTTTCGTCCGTGGCGGGGCTGATGGGGTAATAGGTCTGGAAGCGGAGGCCCCCGGCGAGCTTCCCCAGGGCGGCGGCCTGGGCTCCGGTGAGGTAGACCCGGCCCGGCTCGTAGCCGTTCAGGTGGAGGTGGAAGGGAAGCTTGGGCACCTCTTCCCGGTAGACAGCCTCCGCCACCTTCTCGTTTAGCTCCAGCACCTTACCCCTAAACTGCAGGGCCAAAGCCTCCAAAAGGGGCTTTAGGGGAAAGCCCAGAAGGTGGAGGCTTGCGGCCACGGCGATGGTGTTCAGCGTGCGCCGGGCCTGAAGGGAGGGCACGCCGAGCTCCGCCCCGATGCGGTCCGCCACCTCCTCGTAAGGGTAGGGTAGGGGCTGGACCCCCGCCTCGGCGTAGGCAGCGAGGATCTCCTTAAGGCTCGGGTCCGCCTTGCCAAAGCGCGCTGCAAGGGCGTCCTGTACCCGGTGGTCCAGCATGGGGAGCTTGCGCACCGTGAGGTCCAGGGCTTTGGGGTCGTAAAGGAGCACCCCCCCTGGCCGCACCTCATCCAGGTGGCGGGCCAAAGTTTCCCCGTCCAGGGCCACCAGGAAGTCCACCTTGTCCCGGAAAGCCCCCACCGGTTTTCGCCCCAGGCGCACGTCCAGGTAGGAGTGCCGCCCCATGATGTTGGAGTGGTACTCCCGCTTGGTGGCCACCCACCATCCCCCCTTGGCCACCGCCCGGGCGAAGAGGGTGGCCGCCGTCTCTATCCCGCCCCCTTGGGGGCCGCCCACGCGCCACGTGAACTCCTGCATAAGCCCTCCTTGGTCCAGGACTACCCTACTCCTTATGCCTCGGGTTGGCTAGGGGCATTTGCCCAAATCACTCCTCCTGGTCCGCCTGGTGGAGCTTTCTGCCCCAGGGGCTTTGGGGGGCGTGGTGTTCCAGGACCAGGCTCCGCACCCAGGGGTCTTGGATGCGTTCGGCGGCGTAAAGGGGGTGGTGGCGGCGCACCTGGAAGGCGCCCAAGAGCCCCCGGCGCAAGGGGTAGGGGGGAAGAGGCGGGGCGAAAAGCCCCGTGAGGATGCGCTCCAGGGGGCGGTAGGGCCTTAGGGCCTTGCCGGCGTCGTGGAGGAGGGCGGCCCGCACCACCGCCTTAGGGGCCTCGGGGTGGGCTTGGAGGAGGCGGCGGGCCACCCGCACCGCATGGGCCCGGTCCCGGGGGTCCATGGCCAGGTAAAGGTCCCGTTCCTCCCCTTCCAGGAAGGCGAGGGCAAAGGCGTCGTCGGGAGGGGTTTTGGGGGGGAAGAAGGCCTGGAGGAGACGGTAGAGGCGCTTGGTCAAGGGGCCCCTTCCTCGCCCTCCGGTTAGATGAACTTCTTGAGCATGTTGGCGATTTCCTCGGGCTTCTTGGGGTCCACCTTGCCCTCGGAAACCTCGGTGGCGCAGACGTTGAGGAACTCGTGGAGGATCAAGGTGGCCGCCGCCTCCATGGCCTTCTTGGTGGCGGTCATCTGGGTGAGGACCTCGTCGCAGGGGCGGCCTTCCGCCACCATCTTCTGGAGGCCCCGAACCTGGCCCTCAATGCGCCGTAGACGCTTCAGGATGTTCTCCACGGTGTCTTGTCCCAGCTCGGTGGTCTTGGTCATGGGGGCATTATATACCACTACCCCCTATGTTGTCTTCGCTCATGGGTTCCTCAGGCTCTGGGGCCTTGGGCCTGCGCACCCAAAGGAGCCTTCCCCCCAGGAGGCGGGCGATTTGGTGAAGGCGGGCTTCGGGGTCTTCGGGGGGCGCCTCGTCCTCGGGGTATTCTTCCGGCTCCTCCTTTGGCGGGGCCACCGGGGGCGGTTCTGGGATGCGGGGGGTGGGTTTGGGAGGGGGGCTTACGGGCTCAGGGCTTTTTTTTTTCCAGGACGAAGAGGACCTCCTTCACGCCGAAGTGCTCCTGGGCCAGGGGCAGAAGCGCTCCCCTTTGCTCCTCGGCCTTCTTGTGGTGGAAGGCCTTGCTCTCGGGGAAGCGGAGGTAGAGGGTGGACCCCACCACCTCGGGCCTGGCCTCCCGCACGAAGGCCCGCAGGGTGGGCCTAAGGGCCTCCAGAAAGGCGCGGAAGCGGGGAGCGAGGTCTTCTCCCCCGCTGGGCTCGGGTCCCTCCCGGCGCGGCGGGGGCGGGGGGGCCAAGGGGTCAAACTCGGGCAAGGGGGGCTCTGGGGCTTGGGCCCTCGGCGCTTCTCCCGGGGCCTTGGGGGTGAAGGCGGAGAGGAGGGCCGCCTCGAGGGCCAAAAGGTCCGAGCGCTTGCCGAGGCGTTCCAGGGCCTCGTCCAGCCGGGTGAGGGCGGAAAGGAGGGCTTCGGGGGAGAGGGGAAGGGGCCTCCCCGGGAGGCCGTAGGCGGCGTAAAGGGCTTCCCGCAAAGCCTCCATAAGCCCCCCCACCAGGCTCCTCGGGGCGAAGCCTTGGCCGTAAAGCCTTCGGGCCGTTTCTAGGGCCTCTTTGAGCCGGCCCTCCCCCAGGGCCTGGGCCAGGCCAAAGAGGGCCTCCTTGGGGGGGAGGCCCAGGGCCTCCTCCACCTTGGCTCGGGTGAGGGGGTCCTCCAGGAGGAGGAGGCGGTCTAGGAGGCTTTCCGCATCCCGCATGGCCCCGTCCGCCAGGCGGGCCACCAGGAGGAGGGCTTCTTCTTCCGCTTCCCGCCCCAGGGCTTGGAGGATGCGGGCGAGCTTGCCGGCGATCTCCTCCTCCGTGAGGCGGCGGAAGCGGTAGTGCTGGGTGCGGGAGAGGATGGTGGGGGGCATCCGCTCGGGTTCCGTGGTGGCGAAGACGAAGAGGACGTGGGGGGGAGGTTCTTCCAGGGTCTTGAGGAGGGCGTTGAAGGCGCTTTTGGAGAGCATGTGGGCCTCGTCCAGGATGAAGACCTTCTTGGGGGCGGAAAGGGGGGCGAGGAGGATCCGCTCCCTTAGCTCCCGCACGTCCTCCACGGAGTTGTTGCTGGCGGCGTCAATCTCCACCACGTCGGGGTGGCTCCCCTTCTGCACCGCCTGGCAGTGGGGGCAGGCCCCGCAAGGGCGCTCCTCCCCTTCACACCCCACGGCCATGGCCAGGAGGCGGGCGGTGGTGGTCTTTCCCACCCCGCGGGGGCCGGAGAAGAGGTAGGCCTGGGCCAGCCTCCCTTCCCGGATGGCCCGCAGGAGGGGCTCCTTCACGTGCTCCTGGCCCACCACCTCGGCGAAGGTGAGGGGGCGCACCCGCCGGTAAAGGGCGCTCACAAGGGCTAGTATAGGGCGTGGTGCGGAGCTTTCTCTCCTTCCACGTCAAGGCCCCCTTGGAGGAGGTGGCGGCTTGGGCGGGAGGCCGCACCCAGGGGGCCGGGGTGTACCTGGTGCCCGACCCCCCCTGGGTGAGCCTCTACCACGAGGCCCTCGAGGCCGAGGAGGACCCAGAGGCCATACGGGCCTTCCTGAAGGCGCTTTCAGGGCTGGGGCCTGCCCTGGCCTTTATGGTCCTGAACGAGGAGGACCTCCTCTTCCTCCTGGCGGAGGGGGGCGAGGTGGTGGCCGAGCTCAGGCGGGGCCCGGAACTGGGGGAAGCCCTTTCGGCCCCCGAGGCGCTTCTTCCCCTTCTAGAGGAGGCTAGGCGGATGCCCCCCACGGGCGCCGTCCAGGCCCTCGCCGCCCGCTTCGGCCTCCACCCCGACCACGCCCTTTTGGGGTTTGGGGACCTCTTGGAGGCCGAGGAGGAGGAAGGCTTGCCCGAGGAGGTGGTCTACCTTGAGTGAGGCCCTCTTGGTGAAGGTGGGAGGAAGCCTAAGGGGGGCTGAGGCCCTTTTGGACGAACTCGCCCGCTATCCCGGGCCCCTGGTCCTGGTCCACGGCGGCGGCCCCGAGATCGGGGCCCTCCTCGCCCGGCTGGGGTACGAGAGCCGTTTCGTGGGGGGCCTGCGCGTGACGCCCAAGGAGCACCTCGAGGCGGTGGAGATGGCCCTCTACCTTACGGGCAAGCGCCTGGCGGAGGGGCTTTCCCGAAGGGGAAGAAGGGCCCTCGCCCTTTCCGGGAGGGACGCCCTTTGCCTGAAGGGCAGAGCCCTTCCCGAGCTCGGCCGGGTGGGGGAGGTGGTGGGGGTGGAGGCGGGGCTTTTCCTGGACCTTCTGGAGAAGGGCTACACCCCCCTCCTCGCCCCCATCGCCCTGGACGAGGAGGGCCCCTTGAACGTCAACGCCGACACCGCCGCCGGCGCCGTGGCCGGGGCCTTGGGGTGGGGGGCGGTGTTCCTCACCGACGTGGAGGGGGTCTATGCGGACCCCAAGGACCCCAAGACCCGCCTTTCCCGCCTCACCCCGGAGGAGGTGGAGGCCCTGAAGGCCCAAGGGGTCATCCAAGGGGGGATGATCCCCAAGGTGGAGGCGGCCTTGGCGGCGCTCCGGGCCGGGGCCCCCTGGGCGGCCATCGCCAAGGGAGGCCTGGGGGTTTTGGAGAGGGTGCTTTTGGGCGAGGCGGGGACCCTTTTCACCCTAGGAGCCCGAGAAAGGCCCGCATGAACCCGGGCAGGTCCTTGGGCCCCTGGGCGGTCACCAGGTTGCCGTCCACCACCACCCCTTCCTCCTGGTAGAGCCCGCCGGCGTTCACCAGATCGTCCCGGATGGAGGCGAAGCCCGTGACCCGCCTGCCCCGCACCACCCCGGCGCTGATGAGGACCCAGCCCGCATGGCAGATGGCCCCTAAGGGCTTCCCCTCTTCCGCCACCTTCCGCACCAGGGCCAAGACGGCCTCGCTCCGCCGCAGGTAGTCGGGGGCGAACCCGCCGGGGATGAGGAGACCCGCAAGCTCCGGGGCCTCCCCTGCGGCCAGGTCCGCCTTCCAGCCAAAGCCCGACTTGGCCCGGTACTCCCGGGCCTCGAGCCCCAGGACCACCGGGGTGTACCCCGCCTCCTGCACCCGGTAGTAGGGGTAGAGGAACTCCCGCTCGTCAAAGAGGTCCGCCAGCAAAATCCCGATGCGCCGCACGCCACACCTCCAGGAACTCCTTCAGGATATTCCCCGTCACCCCCCAGATGTCCACCCCCCGCCAGGGGAAGTGCCACACGGTGCGCCCTAGGCGCACCTCGCTCCAAGGGGCCAGGGCCAGAAGCTCCTCCAGGGGAGCGAGGAGGACCTCCGCCACCTCCTCCGGGTTGGGCTTTAGGGGGGGGAGGTCTTCCCGGAAGACCACCACGGGCTGCACCCAAAACCCTTGGGGGGAAAGGGTGGGGGAGAGGAAGCCCAAGGGCTCCACCCCCTTGAGCCCCACCTCCTCCTCCGCCTCCCTTAAGGCCGCCTCCACCACCCCTTCCCCCGCTTCCACCACCCCTCCGGGGAAGCTCACCTGGCCGGCGTGGGTGGGGAGCGAGGGGCTACGCCGGGTGAAGAGGAGGTGCCCTCCCAGGAGGGGCACGGCCACCGCCGCT
This sequence comes from Thermus hydrothermalis, assembly GCF_022760925.1. NCBI lineage: Bacteria > Thermotogati > Deinococcota > Deinococci > Thermales > Thermaceae > Thermus > Thermus hydrothermalis. The sequence continues at coordinate 66,887 of NZ_JAKTNT010000003.1, forward strand.
AGGCGAAAGCCCTGGGGGAGGGCTACCTCCGGCAGGCTTTGCGGGAGCGCCTTCTTAAGGCGGTCTCGGGGTCCAAACCCCTTTTGGCGAAAAGCCCCACCAGGTTCCAAAGCGCCTCCTCCAGGTCGCCTCTTTCCAGGGCCAGCAAAAGCCCTTCCTCGCTTCCGGGGTCTATGCCTTTGCGCTGGAGCTCGTAGGCCCTTAACAGGGTGGGGAGGTTCTTGGGCAGGCCGCAAGGGTCTTCCCGCTTCCCTTCCTGGGCCTTCAGGTCTTCCCAGCGGGCCTTCACCTCCTCCGGGGTCTTGGCCTTTGCCTCCCCGAAGACGTGGGGGTGGCGGCGGATGAGCTTTTCCACGATGGCCCGCTCTACGTCCTCGTAGGCAAAGCGCCCCTCCTCCTCGGCGATGACGCTGTGGAAGGCCACCTGGAGGAGGACGTCCCCAAGCTCCTCCGCCATCTCCTTGGGGTTTCCCCCAAGGAGGGCGTCCGCCGCCTCCGAGGCCTCCTCCAGGAGGTAGGGGACCAGGCTCTCGTGGGTCTGGGCCCGGTCCCAGGGGCACCCCCCGGGGCCCCTGAGGCGGCGCATCACCTCAAGCAGGCGTTCCATGCCCCCCATTCTCCCGCAAAAGGAGCCCGCCCAAAAGGGAGAGCCCCACCAGAAGGAGGCTTAGGGGGTCCAGGGGGGCGGGTTCCAGGACCACTCCCGTGGGGGTGGGCAGGGGAAGCCCGGTGGTGCGGGTGAGGAAGAAAAGGGCGAGAAGCGCCCCCACCAGAAAGCGCCCGGTCCGGAGCCAGGCGGGGCCAAGGCGCACCTCCAGAAGGGGCAGGAGGAGGAGGGAAAGCCCGTAGCCTAGCTCCAGGGCCAAAAGGAGCATGAAGAGGAGGCCATACCAAAACCCCGGGGTTTGCAGGGCCAAGGCGGGGTCTTTCTGGCGGAAGACCTCCCCGCAGAGCCCCCCGCCCAAGGGGGTATCCCCCAGGCCGAGGAGCTGGAGGAAGAAGGGGAGGGTGAGGAGGATGCCGGCTATGCGGAGCATGGTCTAAAGCTCCTTCCCGGGGGCATCTTACCCCGGTGAAGTACATTTGTCCCCCCAAGGCCCCCTATCCTGAGGCCATGCGGCGCTGGATGGGGTTCTTCCTCCTTCTCGGCCTGGCCTTGGCCCAGGAGGTGCGGGTGGTGGAGGGCTGGGTCCGCTACCCGGCCACCTTGGCCGTGACCGCCGCTTACCTCACCTTGGAAAACCCGGGGGAGGCTCCCTTGCGCCTGGTGGGGGCGGAGGCGGCTTGGGCCGAGCGGGTGGAGCTTCACGGCACCTTCCACCAGGAAAAGGACGGCAAGATGGTCATGGGGATGCGGCCCGTGGACTTCGCCGAGGTCCCGCCCAAGGGAAAGCTTGCCCTCAAGCCCGGGGGGTACCACCTCATGCTCTTCAACCTCAAGCGGCCCCTCAAGCTGGGGGAAAAGGTGGAGCTCGTTCTCCGGTTCCAAGACGGCACCCGGCTTAAGGTGCTCCTGCCCGTGGAGGCCCGATGAGGCGGCTTTGGCTTCCCCTTGCCCTCTTGGCCCTCCTGGGGGTGGCCTACCTCCTCCTGCCCAAGGGGCATAGCTTCTACGGCACCCGGCTCATGAACCCCAAGCCCGTGGACTTTACCCTGGAAAGCCCCGGGGGCCCGGTGCGCCTGGCCGACCTCGAGGCCAAGGTGGTCCTGCTCTTCTTTGGCTACGTGCACTGCCCCGATGTTTGCCCCACTACCCTTCTCGCCCTGAAGCGGGCTTACGAAAAGCTTTCCCCGAAGGAGCAGGAAAGGGTGCGGGTAGTCTTCGTGAGCGTGGACCCGGAGCGGGACCCCCCCGAGGTGGCGGACCGCTACGCCAAGGCCTTCCACCCGAGCTTCCTGGGCCTTTCCGGGAGCCCTGAGGCCATCCGGGAGGTGGCCCAACGCTTTGGCGTCTACTACCAGAAGACCCAGTACCGGGGGCCGGGGGAGTACCTGGTGGACCACACCGCCACCACCTTCGTGGTGCAAGGGGGGAGGCTCGTCCTCCTCTTCAGCCCGGACAAGGTGGAGGCCACGGACCAGGTGGTGGCGGACCTTAGGGCCTTGTTGTAGCATGAAGCATGGCGGATTTCAGAGATTTCTTGGAAAAGGCCAAGGAGACGGTGCGGTCCGTGGCCGATGAGGTGGAAAAGCGCCTCTTGGAGCTCAAGGACAAGCTGGACCAGGACAAGGATGGCCGGCCCGACGTGGTGGAGCGGGCCTTGGAGGAGGCCAAAAAGGCGCTGGAGGAGGCCAAGGCCCGCTTGAAGGAACTGGATCAGGACCAGGACGGGCTTCCCGACGGGCTCAAAAGCTTGGCGGAGGCGGCCAAGAAGGCGGCGGAGACCGCCAAGGCCAAAGCGGAGGAGGCCGCCCGCCTCCTACGGGAGCGCTTGGGCCGGGACTAGCCCAAGGCCACGTCCAGGGCCATCATGGTGGCGAAGCCCACCATGACCCCAAAGCTGGAAACGTCCCCGTTGCCCTCCGCCTGGCTTTCCGGGATCACCTCCTCCACGATGACGAAAACCATGGCCCCCGCCGCCAGGGCCATGAGGTAGGGAAGGAGGGCCATCATCTGCCCCACCAAAGCCGCCCCCAGGAGCGCCCCTAAAGGCTCCACGATGGCGGAGAGTTGGCCGTAGAAGAAGGCGAGCCCCGCCCCCACCCCTGCCCGCCGCAGGGGCCAGGCCACGGCCAGGCCCTCGGGCAGGTTCTGAAGCCCAATGCCCACGGCCAGGGCGATGGCCCCACCCAGGCTTGCCGCCCCCGTGGGGTCTAGGCCCGCCGCCCCGAAGGCCACCCCCACCGCAAGCCCCTCGGGGAAGTTGTGCAGGGTGATGGCCAGGATGAGGAGGGTGGTGCGCCGCCAGGGGGTGGGCACGCCTTCCGCCTGGGCCCCCGGCATGAGGTGAACGTGGGGAAGGAGGCGGTCCACAAGGCGCAACAAGGCTCCCCCCAGGAGGAAGCCCACCACCGCCGGAACGAGGGGGTTTTGCCCTTGGGCCTCCGCCATCTCCATCCCTGGCAGGAGGAGGGAGAAGACGCTGGCGGCCAGCATCACCCCGGCGGCGAAACCCAGCATGCCGTCTAGGAGTTTGCGGCTGGGCTCTCGGGCGAGGAAGACGCTGGCCGCCCCCACCGCGGTCAGCCCCCAGGTGAAAAGGCCCCCAAGGAGGGCGTGAAAGAGGGGGGTGTCCATGCCCCCAATTTTAGGCAAACCTAAATCCCGGGGCAAGCCCGCTTTGGGGTATCCTGAGATAAGGTATGCTGGATAAGCTTGCGCGCCTAGAAGAAGAGCACCGGGAGCTGGAAGCGCTCCTTGCCGACCCCGAGGTCCTAAAGGACCCCAAGCGCTACCAGAACCTTTCCCGGCGCTATGCGGAGATGGGGGAGATCATCGCCCTCATCCGGGAGTACCGCAAGGTCTTGGAGGACCTCGAGGGCCTAGAAACCCTCCTGGAAGACCCCGACCTGAAGGAGGAGGCCAAGGCGGAGAAGGAACGGCTTCTTGCCCGGAAGGAAGCGCTAGAAAGGGAGCTTGAGCGCCACCTCCTGCCCAAAGACCCCATGGACGAAAGGGACGCCATCGTGGAGATCCGGGCCGGCACCGGGGGGGAGGAGGCGGCCCTTTTCGCCCGGGACCTTTTGGAGATGTACCTCCGCTTCGCCGAGGAGATGGGGTTTGAAACGGAGATCCTGGACTCCAACCCCACGGACCTAGGGGGCTTCTCCAAGGTGGTCTTTGAGGTGCGGGGTCCGGGGGCCTACGGCACCTTCAAGTACGAAAGCGGGGTCCACCGGGTGCAACGGGTTCCGGCCACGGAAACCCAGGGGCGGATCCACACCTCCACGGCCACGGTGGCCGTCTTGCCCAAGGCGGAGGAGGCGGACTTCCAGCTCAACATGGACGAGATCCGCATTGACGTGATGCGGGCCTCGGGGCCTGGGGGGCAGGGGGTGAACACCACGGACTCCGCCGTGCGGGTGGTGCACCTGCCCACGGGGATCATGGTCACCTGCCAGGACTCCCGGAGCCAGATCAAGAACCGGGAGAAGGCCCTCATGATCCTCAGGAGCCGCCTTTTGGAGATGAAGCGGGCGGAGGAGGCGGAAAAGCTCCGCCAGACCCGCCTGGCCCAGATCGGCACCGGGGAGCGCTCGGAGAAGATCCGCACCTACAACTTCCCCCAGTCCCGGGTCACGGACCACCGCATCGGCTTCACCACCCACGACCTCGAGGGCGTCCTCTCGGGCCACCTCCAGCCCCTTTTGGAGGCCCTCAAGCGGGCCGACCAGGAGCGGCAGCTGGAGGCCATGACGGAAGCGTGATGCGCCGCGAGATCCTGGTGGTGGCGGCCATCCTCCTGGACCGCCAGGGCCGGGTCCTCTTGGTGGGGAACGACTGGGGCCGCCGGGGCCAGGTGCGCTATACCCTTCCCGGGGGCACGGTGGAGCCCGGGGAGACGGTCTTGGAGGCCTTGGCCCGGGAGGTGCGGGAGGAAACGGGCCTTTGGGTCAAGGCGGTGGAGCACCTGGCCTACGTGATCCAGGTGGAGGACCGGCGCAAGAACGAGCGCACCCTGGCCATGGCCTTCAAGGCCAGCTACGAGGGGCTTTTAAACCCTAAGGACCCCGATGGACACATCGTGGAGGCCCGCTTTTTCACCCCGGAAGAGGTGGCGGTCAAGCTTTCCGGGCACCGCCCCTTGCAGGAGCCCCTTTTGGATTACCTTTCAGGGGAGCGGGGGCGGTTTTACGCCTACACCGGCTGGGGCCAACCGGGGGTGCGGGTCTAGGGGCCGAGTTTCCGCTTGAGGTAGCTAAGAAGCTCCTCCAAGGTCTTCCTTAGGGCCCGTTGCTCCTCCGCCAGGACCTCCAGGGGGTCCTTGGGGGCCTCGGTGCCGCTAAAGGTCTTGAAGAGCAGGGTGGGGTTGCCGCACCGGGGGCAGGCCACCTCCGTTGGCCGCACCGAGGGGGCGTAGAAGACCCGGGCCCCGCACCGGGGGCAGAGGAGGTACTTGGCCCCCAGGGCCTCCCCTTTGCGTACCGCTTCCGCCAGTTCCCTGGCCTCTTCCTGGGGAAAGCCCAGGAAGTAGTCCTCCCCCACGGGGACGAGGCCCAGGCTTTCCTCGGTGCTCCTTAGGTCGCCCCGCTTGCCCTCGGGCACCTCCCAGGTATAGCCGTTCCAACGGAAGTGGCGGAGGTGCTTTCGCCCCTCCAGGTCCTCTATCTCCACGATGAGTTGGAGGTTTGGGTCCTTGGGGTAGTAGAAAAGGCGCACCCCCTGGACGCCGGAAAGGCTTTTGGTGCGGGGGAGGGTGTAGCTCAAAGGCCCGTCGCCCTTGGCGGGGTAGCCCACCAGGCGCTCCAGGTCGTAGAGGGTGAGGCCGGGGCGCTCCATGTCCCCGAAGAGGAGGCGTTCCACGTAGCGGAAGGCGGCCTCGAGGCCTGGGTCCATAGGCAAATCTTACCATGCGAGAAAGGGTTTCTTGGCAATAATAGGCGCATGCCTCTCCTCTTTACCCCTCTAGAGCTTCGCGGCCTGCGGCTAAAAAACCGCCTTGCCATGTCCCCCATGTGCCAGTACTCGGCCACGGAGGACGGGAAGGTGACGGACTGGCACCTCCTCCACTACCCCACCCGGGCCCTGGGGGGCGTGGGGCTCGTGCTCCTCGAGGCCACCGCCGTCCTCCCCGAGGGGCGCATCAGCCCCTTTGACCTGGGCATCTGGTCGGAGGACCACCTCCCGGGGTTGGCGGAGCTGGCCCGCCGCATCCGGGAGGCGGGGGCGGTGCCGGGCATCCAGTTGGCCCACGCCGGGCGCAAGGCGGGGGTGGCGCGGCCCTGGGAAGGAGGAAAGCCCTTGGGCTGGCGGGTGGTGGGGCCAAGCCCCATCCCCTTCGCCGAGGGCTACCCCGTGCCCGAGCCCCTGGACGAAAGGGGGATGGAGCGGGTCTTGGAGGCCTTCGTGGAGGGGGCGAGGCGGGCCCTTAGGGCGGGCTTCCAGGTGGTGGAGCTCCACATGGCCCACGGCTACCTCCTCTCCTCCTTCCTCTCCCCCTTGAGCAACCAAAGGGAGGACGCCTACGGGGGGAGCTTGGAAGGCCGCATGCGCTTTCCCCTACGGGTGGCCCAGGCGGTGCGGGAGGCCCTGCCCGAGGAGGTTCCCCTTTTCGTGCGCCTTTCCGCCACGGACTGGGCGGAAGGGGGGTGGGGCCTGGAGGACACCCTGGCCTTCGCCCAAAGGCTCAAGGCCCTGGGGGTGGACCTTTTGGATCTCTCCAGCGGGGGCGTGGTGCCTTGGGTGCGGGTGCCGGTGGCCCCAGGCTTTCAGGTGCCCTTCGCCGATGCCGTGCGCAAGCGGGTGGGGCTTCGCACGGGGGCCGTGGGGCTCATCACCACCCCGGAGCAGGCGGAAACCCTCCTCCAGGCGGGAAGCGCCGACCTCGTCCTCCTGGGGCGGGTGCTCCTTAGGGACCCCTACTTCCCCTTGCGGGCGGCTCAGGCCCTGGGGGTCAAGGCGGAGGTCCCGCCCCAGTACGCCCGGGCCTTCTAGCCCTTAAGGAGGGCCAAAAGGGCTTCCCGGTGGGCCAGGTAGGCGGCCCGCCCTTGGGGGGTGAGCCGGACCCAGGTCTTGGGCTTCCTTCCCACGAAGCCCTTCCGCACGGCCACGTACCCCGCCTCCTCCAGCTTCTGCAGGTGGCTTGCCAGGTTGCCCTCGGTGAGGCCAAGGGCGTTTTTTAGCCAGGAGAACTCCACTTCGGCCTCCTCCCCCAGGGCGGCCAGGAGGGCCATGAGGCGGAGGCGGGTTTCCTGGTGGATTAAGGGGTCCAGCGCCATACGAGCCGCACCCCCAAGAGGAGAGCGAGAAAGCCCACCAGGGCCATGCCCCATGCCCACCCGTCGGGAAAGACGCGAAGGAGGAGGAGGGCGAGGAGGAATAGCCCCAAGCCGCCAAGGAGGAGTTCCCGCACCTTCCAAAGGACCCCGGTGAGGGCGAGGCCGAAGGCCACGAGGCTTACCAGGAAGCTTTGGCCCTCGAGGCCCTTAGGGGGCAGGAGGAAGGCCCAGTGAAGGAGGTAAAAGAGGGCGAGAAGCCCCCAGAGGGCGAAGACCAGGAGGCCCCGCTCGCTCCGCACCGCTTCCCTTTGCCGGAAGCCCAGGTAAAACGTGAGCAGGGTGGCCAGGGGGGCGGTGAGGGCGAAGAAGGGCCCAGCCCACGCCGGGTGGAGGGCCTGGAGGAGGTAGCCCAGGGCCCAGACCCCGCCCCAAAGGACCAGGTACCACCCCCCGAGGAGGGCGAGCCTGAGCCGCGCCGCCTGCGCGCTCCTTTGGGCGGCCTGGAGGAGGTGTTGGGCCTCTTCCCGCCTCACGGCCTCCCTCCCCCCAGGAGAAGCCTCAGGTAGAAACCCCCGAAGGTGGGGGCGTGGGTGTAGCCCACCCCAAGCCCCACCGCCCAGCCGCCTTCCCCCCTCGGGAAGTAGAAGGCCCGCACCCCCAGGTCCAGGAGGAACCCTCCTTGGTTGCCCCCTTCCCCGCCCCCAAGGCCCAGGCCAGGCAAGAGGTAGAAGCCCTCCCCCAGGGAAAGCCAAGGCCCCACCACCAGGGCGCCCCCCCTGCCCCCGGGCCCGCCCCAGGCCTCTCCCCCCAGGGCCAGGCCTTGGAAGGTGCCGAACCCCCCGCCGCCCCCTTGGAACCCGCCTCCGTAGCCCAGGAAGCCGTAGCCCAAGGAGCCGCCAAGGGCCTGGGCGCTCAGGGCCAGCGCCGCTACCCAGAAGGCCATGCGCCGCATATTCACCTCCTACAAAATACTTTGTATCGCAAAGTCCTTTGCTTTTCAAGAGGTGCGGGGCGGGGAGGGCTTGGGTAGACTAGGCCCATGCGGGCGATCCGGGTACACGAGGTGGGCGGGCCCGAGGTGTTGCGGCTGGAAGACCTTCCCCTTCCCGAGCCGGGGCCAGGGGAGGTGTTGGTGCGGTTGGAGGCCATCGGGGTCAACTACATTGACACCTACAAGCGGAAGGGCCTTTACCCTATGCCCCTCCCCTTCACCCTGGGGGAGGAAGGGGCTGGGGTGGTGGAGCGGGTAGGGGAAGGGGTGTTGGGGGTGCGCCCGGGGGACCGGGTGGCCTTCGCCAACGTGCAAGGCGCTTACGCCGAGTACCAGCTCGTCCCCGCCGAGCGCCTGGTGCCCATCCCCGAGGGGCTTAGCCCCAAGTTGGCGGCGGCGGCCCTCCTCCAGGGGATGACCGTGCACTACCTCCTGAAGAGCACCTACCCCGTGGGGCCGGGAACCCAGGTCCTGGTGCACGCCGCCGCGGGGGGTGTGGGCACCCTCCTCGTCCAGTGGGCCAAACGGCTTGGGGCCACGGTCTACGCCACGGCCAGCACCGAGGAGAAGCGGGCCCTGGCGCGCTCCTTGGGGGCGGACTACGCCCTTCCCTACGAGGGCTTTGCCCAGGCGGTGAAGGCCCTTTCCGGGGGCGGTGTGGACGTGGTCTACGACGGGGTGGGGCAGGCCACCTTTCTGGAGAGCCTCGAGGCCCTCCGCCCCCGGGGCTACCTGGTCCTCTTCGGCCAGTCCTCCGGCCCCGTGCCGCCCCAGGACCCCCAGATCCTGAACCGCAAGGGAAGCCTCTTCCTCACCCGCCCCACCCTCCACCACTACACGGCGAGCCGCAAGGAGCTCCTCTGGCGGGCGGGGGAGGTCTTCCAGGGGGTGCGGGAGGGGTGGCTTAAGGTCTTGATTGGGGCCGAGTTCCCCTTGGAAAAGGCCAAGGAGGCCCACGAGGCCCTGGAGGGGCGGAAGACCACGGGGAAGGTCCTCCTAATCCCCTAGGAAGCGGGCCTTCCAGGCCCTAAGGCCTTCCTCGGGCAGGTAGGCCCCCCGCACGGTGCAGGCCAGGGCGGCGAGGGCCATGGCCCCCCTTAGGCTTTCCTCCAGGTCCTCCGGGGTGAGGGAGGGGAGGCTTGCCTTGCCGTAGCCTTTCCGCAGGAGGAGGGCGAGGAGGCCCGCCGTGAAGCTATCCCCCGCCCCCACGGTGTCCGCCACCGCCACCCTTTCCGCCGGCAGGCGCACCTCCTTTTCCCCCAAGAAGGCCAAGGCCCCCTCCTCCCCCAGGGTGAGGACCTTGAGGGGTGGAGGAAGCCCCCTTACCCCTTCCACCGGGCCTTCCGGGAAGAGGAGGCGGGCGTCCTCCAGGGAAAGCTTCAGGAGGTCCACCCGTCGTAGGTAGCTTTGGATGCGCGCCCGCTCCTCCCCCGTGGGCGGGTGGCGCAGGTTGGGGTCGTAGGAGAGGAGGGCCCCTTCCGCCTCTTCCACAAGGGCCAGGACCCCATCCGCCGTGCGCCCTTCCAGGGCGAAGAGGGAGCCGAAGTGGAAGGCCCTCGCCCCCTTTAGGGCCCCCTTCGGGGGGCGGAAGGCCCCTTGGAAGGGGCGGTGGAAGCTATAGGTGGCGTTACCCCCTTCCAGGCGCACCAGGGCGAGGGGCATGGGGCCCTCGTGGCGCACGAGATGGGCTTCCAAGCCCCTTCGGGCCATTTCCTCCTCGCTCCAACGGGAGAGCCAGTCCGTGCCCACCTCGGAGAGGAAGCGCACGGGAAAGCCGAGCCGGGCCAGGGTGGTGGCGGTGTTCAGGGCCGAACCTCCCAGGACCCCGGTGAAGCGCAAGGGGTTTTCCCCCTCCAGGATGAGGTCCACCAGGACCTCGCCGCAAAGGGCCAGCATAGGTCCATTATCCCCGAATGGCTTCACATTCTTCCCCGGGAAAGTGGTATAATCCACCCCGAAACCAGGGCAACCCCGTGCGGTCTTCATGGCGCCCTTTGCCTTTATCCCGCCCTCAGGAGGTGTGAGAATGCTTGGAGGATATGCCCACAGGATCGCCCGTATAGACCTCACGAGCGGCAAGGTGGAGTACTTTGCCCCCGACCCCAAGGACCTGGAGATGTACGTGGGGGGCCGGGGCCTTGGGGTGAAGTACGTGTTTGAGAACGGCCCCCAGGTGGACCCCTTTAGCCCGGACAACCTCCTGGCCATCATGAACGGCCCCCTCTCCGGCACCCGGGCCAAGATGTCGGGGCGGCTCGCCGTGGTCACCAAAAGCCCCCTCACGGGCACGGTCACGGACAGCCACATGGGGGGTTGGACCGCCGCCAAGCTGAAGTGGGCGGGGTTTGACGGCCTCCTCATCAAGGGGGCTTCGGAGAAGCCCGTCTACCTCCTGGTGAAGGACGGGGAGGTGACCCTCCACGACGCCAGCGACCTCTGGGGCAAGACCACCCACGAGGTGCACCGCATCCTCCGCGAGCGGCACGGGGAGGAGGCGGACGTGATGGCCATCGGCCCTGCCGGGGAGAACCGGGTGCGCTTCGCCAACTGGATCAACAACGACGAGCGGGCGGCGGGCCGCGGGGGCACCGGGGCGGTGGCGGGGAGCAAGCGGCTCAAGGCCATCGTGGTGGTGGGCAAGCAGGACCACATGCCCCAGCCCAAGGATCCGGAGCTTTGGCGGGAGGCGGACCGGCTGGCCTCCGCCACCATCAACGACCCCAAGAACGTCACCGCCCCCAAGAAGGGCGGGCTTTCCCTCTACGGCACCAACGTCCTCATGAACATCACCAACGTCATGGGGGCCCTGCCCACCTTTAACGCCCAGCACACCTGCATAGACGGGGTCCAGACCATCTCCGGGGAGTACATCCGGGAGCACCGCCTCATCAAGGACAACACCTGCCATGCCTGCCCCGTGGCCTGCAAGAAGATGGTGGAGGTGCACGTAAACGGCAAGACCATCCGCTTTGAGTCCTACGAGTACGAGTCCGCCTGGGCCCTGGGGGCCCACGCCGGGCACACGGACACCGACTGGACGGGCTACGCCATCTACCTCTGCAACGCCTACGGCATGGACACCATTGAGGCGGGCAACGCCATCGCCGTCCTCATGGAGGCCACGGAGAAGGGCTACTACACGGGGGAGGACGGGATCCGCTTCGGGGACAAGGAAGGGGAGATCCGGATCCTCGAGGCCATCGCCCTCCGCAAGGGGGTGGGGGACATGCTGGCGGAAGGCCCGGCCCGCTTCGCCAAGGCCATCGGCCATCCCGAGATCTCCTTGGAGGTGAAGGGCCAGTCCATCCCCGCCTACGACCCCCGGGGCCTCAAGGGCATGGGCATCGCCTACGCCACCTCCAACCGCGGGGCCTGCCACCTCCGGGCCTACACCCCGGCCTCCGAGATCCTGGGGGTGCCCTACAAGACCGACCCCTTGGCCTGGGAGGGCAAGGGCAAGCTCACCAAGCTCTTCCAGGACCTTTCCGCCTTCACCGACTCCCTGGACCTCTGCAAGTTCAGCCAGTTCGCCGAGGGACCCGAGGAGTACGCCAAGCAGCTTGCCGCCTACTGGGGCCGCCCGGTGACCCCGGAGGAGATCCTGACCATCGGCGAGCGCATTTACAACCTGGAGCGCTACTACAACAACCTGGCGGGCTGGGCCGAGGGCTCGGACTACCTGCCCAAGCGCTTCCTGGAGGAGGCCTCGGACTGCGCCGGCTCTAAGGGGCAGCGCACGGAGCTGGACCTCATGTTGGAGGAGTACTACCGGGAGCGGGGCTGGGAAAAGGGCGTGGTGCCCAGGGCGAAGCTCGCCGAGCTCGGCATCCTCTCCCAGGCGGCGGACGATTAAGCCTTCTTCCAAGGCCCCGGCCCTCGAGGGGGCCGGGGTTTAAACTGGCCCTATGCCCAAGGTGAACCTTTACGCCACCTTCCGCGACCTCACGGGGCAAAGCCACCTGGAGGTGGAGGGCAGGACCGTGGGGGAGGTGTTGGAGAACCTGGTCCGGGCCTACCCCAAGCTAAGGGAGGAGCTCTTTGAGGGGGAGGCCTTGGCGGAGCGGGTTTCGGTCTTTTTGGAGGGGCGGGACGTGCGGTATTTGGCGGGGCTTGCCACCCCCTTGGGCCCGGACGCCACCTTGGACCTTTTCCCCCCGGTGGCGGGCGGGGCGCCGGAGGCCACCTTCGGGGCGCTTCCCCCGTGGCTTTTGGAGGAATACCTGGTTTCCTGGGGCGGGAGGAAGCTGGAGGAAGGCCACTACGCCCTTCCCGGGGCCACGGTCCGCTTCGCCGAGGCCGAGCCCCTAAGGGTGGGAAGCCTGAGCGTGCCCCAGCTTTGGGTCCAGGTGGAGGGGGAGGAGGCGGAGGCCTGGTTTAACCGCATCGCCTTCGCCGCAAGCCGCGGGGGCGGCTAAAGGGTTAGGAGGGTGTAGCCCTGGACGTGCACCACCTCCACCCCCAAGGGGGTGCGGTAGCCCCTCTTGGGGTTCGCCCCGAGAAGGGGGGTGTGGCCGTGGACGTGGAGCCGGGGGCGGAAAAGGCGGTGGAAGAGGAGGAAGGCGCCGCTTCCCCTATGGGCGTGGTCCTCCCCAGCCGTGGGCCCGGGGGGCGGGGCGTGGGTGAGGAGGACGTCCACGCCGTGCCCCCCAAGGAGCCGCCTGGGTAGGAGGAAAAGGGGCTTGAGGGCCAGGCGGTAAAGCGCTGCCTCCGCGAGTTGTCCTTCCCCTTCCCGGTAGCGGGGCACCCCCCCGATGCCGTAGAAGAGGAGCCCCTGGTGGCGGTAGAGCCTCCCGTGCAGGTTCACCACCCCCCCGGGGCGCTTCTTCCGTCCCTCTTCCCACACCCACTCCTCCCCGTGGTTGCCGGGCACGTAGAGCACCGGCACCGCCACCTTGCTGGCCACGTACTCCAAGTACTCCCCCGGCAGGTCCCCCGCCGCCAGGACCAGGTCAAAGGGCGGGAGGTTGTGGGGGAAGCGGGGGGAGTGGATGTGGGGGTGGACCTGGTCGGAGAGGAGAAGGAGGCGCACGCTTCTTTTCATTGTGGCAGAAAGGCGTAAGGATAGGAGCGTGCGGGCTTACACCACGGCCCACCTCTCCTTCTCCCTCCCCGAGGGGCACCCCTTTCCCCTCTACAAGTACGGGGGGGTGGCGGAGGCCCTAAAGGGGCTTCTTCCCATCCTCCCCGCCCCCGAGGTGCCCAAGGAGGCGCTTTACCTGGCCCACGAGCGGGAATACCTGGATAGGCTCTTTACGGAGGGGCTTACCCGGGAGGAGTCCTTGCGCCTGGGGCTACCCTTTAGCCAAGCCCTCCTCCAAAGGGCCCTCCACGCCGCTGGGGGGACCTTGCGGGCGGCGGAGGACGCCTTGGAGCTGGGCCTTGGGCTGAACCTTGCGGGCGGCACCCACCACGCCTTCCCGGGGCGGGCCGAAGGGTATAGCCTCTTCAACGACGTGGCCGTGGCCATCCACTGGCTGAGGGCCAAACGGGGCTTTGGGGGACGGGTCTTGGTGGTGGACCTGGACGCCCACCAGGGAAACGGCACCGCCGTCTTCTTCCAGGATGACCCCCTGGTCTTCACCCTCTCCCTGCACGGGGAGCGGAACTACCCCTTGAAGAAGGAGCGGAGCGACCTGGACGTGGGCTTCCCCGATGGGGTAGGGGACGAGGCCTACCTAAGGGCCCTCGAGGCCGCCCTAGAGGTGGCCCAGGACTTCCGCCCCGGCCTTGTCTTCTACAACGCCGGGGTGGACGTCCTCAAAGGGGACCGCTTCGGCCGCCTGGCCCTGAGCTTGGAAGGGGTTGGGCGGCGGGACCTCGCCGTCTTCCGCTTCGTGAAGGGGCTCGGCGTGCCCTTGGTGGTGGTCATGGGCGGGGGGTACAACCGGGACCCCGCCCTCACCGTGGCCGCCCACGCCACCACCTACCGCCTGGCCCTGAGCTCCTTGGCGTAGGTGGCCACCGCCTCCTCGAGGCTAAACCCCAGGCCCCGGTATAGCTCCAAGGCCCCCTTCTCGTGGTCGTGGGCCCGCACCCGGAGAAGCCTCGCCCCCTTCCTTTGGGCGAGCCTTGCCGCCTCCGCCAGGAGGGCGCGCCCGATCCCCTTCCCCCGCGCCCTGGGCACCACGCCGATGTAGGCCACGCTCGCCTCCTGGTCCTCCAGCTCCACCTCGGCCATGCCCACCGGCTCCTCCCCTTGGTAGGCCACCAGGAGGTGGATGGCGGGGTCAGCGAAGTGCTCCGCCAGCTCCTCGTCCGTCCACTTGAGGCGCAAGGCCCAGCCCTCCTCGCTTTCCCGGTAAAGCTCCCGGTACACCTCGGGCCCCGGGAAGCCCTCCCGGATGCGCACGCCCTCGGGGGGCGGGAAGTCCAGGCCCTCCGGGTTTTTCACGAAGAAATAGGTAACGTGGAGGAGGCCGTACCCCGCCTCCTCCAGGGCCTCGCGCACCGCTTCGTTCTCCTGACGGGGGAAGGCGTAAAGCCTTTCCACCCCAAGCGCCTTGGCCCGTTCTTCCGCCGCCTCTAGAAGTGGGCGGAGGTCCTCTTTCCGGTAGGCCAAGGGGCCCTCCAGGGCGGCCCCGTCCCAGAAGGGGTAGAGGCCCACGTACCCCGCCACCTCCCCGTCCCGGAGGAGGATGAGGCCGTCTTCCAGTTCCTCGGCGAGGCCCTCGAGGTCCCGCGCCTCCGGGGCCAAGACCCCCCTTTGGGGGCTTTCGTCCATGAAGCGGAGGAGCTTTAAAAGCCCCGGCAGGTCCTGGCGGGCCACGGGCCGAATCATGCCCTAAGTCTACCCCTAAGGCCCCGGGGGCGGCTAGGGACAAGGGTCCAGGTTGAGGGCCTTCACCACCCCTTCTTCCCCATAGAAGTCCACCATGGTGAGCCGGGCGTAGTCCTGCTCTAGCCTTAAGCCCTCCTCCGGGGGAAGGGGAAGGGCGAGGCTTAAGGCGGCGCGGTTTACCGTGCAGTTCCCCACCACCAGGATGGCCTGGCCCCTATGCCTTCGCAAAAGGCCCTTCACCGCCTCCTGCCCCCGCACCCACGCCTCCCGCACGCTCTCGCCCAGGGGCGGGGCGAAGCCCGCCTCGTCCTCCAGCCAGGCCCGCACCGCCTCGGGGTAGCGGGCCTCCACCTCGGCGAAGCTAAGCCCTTCCCAAGCCCCCCAGCGCCTTTCCCGGAGTTCGGGAAGGAGGGCGTAGGGTACCCCCAGGGCCTCCCCCAGGAGGGCCGCCGCTTCCCTTTCCGCCAGGCTATCGGCGGCGTAGACCCGGACCACGGGATAGCGCTTGAGGAGGGGCACGAGGGCCAGAAGGGCCCGCCTGCCCTCCTCGGCCAGGGGAAGGCCCGGATGGCTATAGAGGACGTGGCCCGGGTTCTCCACCGGCCCGGCCCGGGTGAGGAGGAGGGTGGTCTTGGGGTGGGGGCCTTGCAGGAAATGGGCGAGGAGGCCCATGGCCCTAGAATACGGGGGTGGAACGTTGGGTCATCGTCAACCCGGCGGCAGGCCGGGGCAGGGTGGGGAGGCTTTCCGGGGCCATCCTGAGGGCCGCCCGGGACAGGGGGGCCAAGGCCTTCCTCACCGAAGGCCCGGGCCACGCCACGGAGCTCGCCCAACGGGCCCCCGAGGGGGCACGGGTGGTGGCCGTGGGGGGGGATGGCACGGTGCACGAGGTGCTCCGGGGCCTCGCCGGCACGGAAAAGGTCCTGGGGGTGGTGCCCATCGGGAGCGGGAACGATTTCGCCCGCATGTTGGGCCTGAGGGGGCTTCCGTGGCCTATGGCCTTGGAGCACGCCCTCCTCGCCCCCGAGGAGGCGGTGGACCTTTGCCGGGTGAACGGGGAGCCCTTTGGCGCCTCCTTGGGCGTGGGTTTTGACGCCCTGGTGGCCAAGAAGGCCCTTTCCGCCCCCTCCTTCCTCCGGGGCATGCCCCGGTACCTTTATGCCCTCTTCGCCGTGCTCAAGGCCCTGCGGCTCCCCGAAGGGCGGCTCCTTTTGGACGGGAAGGAGGTCTACCAGGGCCCCCTCCTGCTCCTCGCCGCCATGAACGGCCCCGCTTACGGGGGCGGCATCCCCATCGCCCCCATGGCCGACCCGCAGGACGGGCTCCTCTCCGTGGTCCTGGCCAAGCGCTTTTCCCGGCCCGGGGTGGTCTTCATCCTGCCCCGGCTTCTCCTCGGCAAGCACCTCTCCCACCCCCAGGTGGAGGCCTTTGCGGCGAGGACGGTGGAGCTGGCCTTCCCTTACCCCGTGCCCGCCCACGCCGACGGGGAGCTTTTGCCGGAGGCGAGCGCCTACCGGGCGGCGGTGGAGCCCTTGGGCCTCAAGGTGGTGGGCCGGCGGGCCGGGGCCAAGGGGCGTAAGCCCCTCCTGCGGCCCCTGGAGGCTTCCTAAAGGGATTCCTCCATGCGTTCTAGAAGGTACTGAAAGCGGCGCCCTTGTAGGTGCCTTCGCACCACGTCCACCGCCTGGGCCAGGGCCTGGTCCACGTTCCCATCCTACCCCTTCCGCCCTATACTTAGGCCATGCGCGGCCTCTCGCAAAGGGTCAAGGCCATGAAGCCCTCGGCCACGGTGGCGGTGAACGCCAAGGCCCTCGAGCTCAGGCGCCAAGGGGTGGACCTGGTGGCCCTCACCGCCGGCGAGCCCGACTTTGACACCCCAGAACACGTGAAGGAAGCGGCGCGGCGGGCCTTGGCCCAGGGCAAGACCAAGTACGCCCCCCCGGCGGGCATCCCCGAGCTGAGGGAGGCAGTGGCGGAGAAGTTCCGCCGGGAAAACGGCCTCGAGGTGCGCCCGGAGGAGACCATCGTCACCGTGGGCGGGAAGCAGGCCCTCTTCAACCTCTTCCAGGCCATCCTGGACCCCGGGGACGAGGTCATCGTCCTGGCCCCCTACTGGGTGAGCTACCCCGAGATGGTGCGCTTCGCCGGGGGGGTGCCGGTGGAGGTCAAGACCCTCCCGGAAGAGGGCTTCGTGCCGGACCCCGAGCGGGTGCGGCGGGCCATCACCCCCCGCACCAAGGCCCTGGTGGTGAACTCCCCCAACAACCCCACGGGGGCCGTCTACCCCGAGGAGGTCCTTAAGGCCTTGGCCGAGCTCGCCCAGGCCCACGACTTCTACCTCATCTCCGACGAGATCTACGAGCACCTCATCTACGAGGGGGCCCACTTCTCCCCGGGGCGGGTGGCCCCCGAGCACACCATCACCGTGAACGGGGCGGCCAAGGCCTTCGCCATGACGGGCTGGCGCATCGGCTACGCCTGCGGGCCCAAGGAGGTCATCAAGGCCATGGCCGACGTTTCCAGCCAGTCCACCACGAGCCCCGACACCATCGCCCAGTGGGCCACCCTCGAGGCCCTCACCAACCAGGAAGCCTCCCGCGCCTTCGTGGAGATGGCCCGGGAGGCCTACCGGAGGCGGCGGGACCTGCTTCTTGCGGGTCTAGCCCAGATGGGCCTAAAGGCGGTGCGCCCACAAGGGGCCTTCTACGTCCTCATGGACACGGCTCCCATCGCCGAGGACGAGGTGAAGGCGGCGGAGCGCCTTTTGGAGGCGGGGGTGGCCGTGGTCCCGGGGACGGACTTCGCCGCCTTTGGCCACGTGCGCCTTTCCTACGCCACCAGCGAGGATAACCTGAAGAAGGCCCTGGAGCGCTTCGCCCGGGTCCTCCAAAGGGTTTAGAACGCTCGCCTGCGCCGCCTGGGGGTGAAGAGGAGGAGAAGGGCCCCCAGGGTCACGCAGATATCCGCCAGGTTGAAGACGGGGAACTGGGCGATGGGGGGGATGGAGGTGCCGAGGTCCAAATAGTCCACCACCCACCCCCGGCCCAGGCGGTCTATCCCGTTCCCCAAGGCCCCGGCGGCGATGAGGGAGAGGGCGAGGGCTTGAGCGAAGGGGTAGCGGCGGCTTGCGAGGAGGTAGAGGAGGGCCGTCCCCACCACAAGGCTCAGCCACCCCAGGAGGAAGGCCTTCCCCTGCAAAAGGCCGAAGCCCGCCCCGGCGTTGCGCACCAGGGTGAGGTAGAGGAGGTCGCCCAGGAGGGGCTTCGGCACCGGGGAGAGGTTCTCCAGGGCCCAGAGCTTGAGGATCTGGTCAAGGGCTATGAGCAAGGGCACGAGCACCGTGGGCATCCCCCAGAGTCTACCGGATGGGGCCCTTTGTGCTATACTCCATAGGGTTTGCCTTCGGGCACGGGAGGGTGCCATGGCTAAGGTGTGTGAGATTAGCGGAAAGCGGCCCATCGTGGCCAACAGCATCCAGAGGCGGGGTAAGGCCAAGCGGGAAGGGGGCGTGGGCAAGAAGACCACGGGCATCTCCAAGCGGCGCCAGTACCCTAACCTCCAGAAGGTGCGGGTGAAGGTGGCGGGCCAGGAGATCACCTTCCGCGTGGCCACAAGCCACATCCCCAAGGTTTACGAGCTTTTGGAAAGGGCCAAGGGCCTGAAGCTAGAAGGCCTTTCCGCCAAGGAGATTAAGGAGAGGCTTCTTAAGCTCCTCTAGCCCATCCCTTCCTCCCAAGGGCCCCTAGGGGGCCCTTTTTCCTGTAGCATGGCCCTGTGGCCTGGAAGCCCGGGCACTATCTCCTCTTGGCCCTTTCCCTGTACGCCCTGGTGGTGACCCTGGGGTTTTCCTCCCGAGGGCGGCAGCTTGCCGCCCTCCGCCAGGAGGTGGCCCTTTACCAGGCCCAAGCCGCCTGGGCCCCCGAGGGTTACCGCCTGCCCCTTCCCGGGGCTTGCCTGCCCACCCGGCCCGAGAACCTGCCCAACGCCCCCCGCCCCTACCGCAAGGGGGTGAGCGCCGGCTTCGTTTTCCAGGCGGGGGACGCCTGCGTGCCCGTGGTGCGGGGCGTGGGGGTGGTGGCGGCGGCAAGCGGCGAGGTGGTGAAGGTGGACCTGGACTACCAAGAGCCTTCCCCCAAGGCCTTCCAAGCCCTCCTGGAGCGGGTGAAGGAGGGGGCGGGCCCGGAGGAGATGGACGTGCTAAGGGGCCTCGAGGTCTGGGTTCGCCACCCCGATGGCCGCACCACCGTCTACGGCCACCTCCAGGCCCCCTACCGGGGCCTAAAGGTGGGAAGCCGCCTCCACCGGGGCGATCCCTTGGGCTACGTGGGGAATACCGGCCTTCAGGGCGGGGCCTCGAGGCTTCTCTTTGAGGTCTGGGAGGGCGAGCCCGATCGGGGCCGCTTCCTCTTCCAGGGGCTTGCGGGCGAGGCCCTTTTGCGCCAGGCCAAGGCCTTCTTCGGCCTAGAATAGCCCCATGCGCGAGGCCTTCGCCAAGGTCTGGGAAAACCCCTACGTGCGGGTCCTGGTCTACCTCCTCCTCCTTTTTCTCCTCTACCGCCTCCTGGCCCGGGCCTGGCCCGCCCTTTCCGTCCTCCTCTTCGCCTTCGCCTTCGCCTACCTTTTCCACCCCTTGGTGCGCTTCTTTGAGGGCCTTAGGCTTCCCCGGGCCTTGGGGGTGGCCCTGGTCTACCTCCTCTTGGGGCTTTTCCTGGGCCTCGCCTCCTTCCTCACCGCCCAGACCCTCTTGGAACTTACCCGCTTGGCCCAGGAGCTTCCCCGGCTTTTGGATCCCTTTTTCCAATGGCTCCAGGGCCTGCCTGACCGCGTGCGGGCTGTACCCGTGCCCGAAGCCTTGCAGCCCATCCTCACCGAGGCGGGCCGAAACCTTCAGGGCCTTCTGCAGAACTTTTTGGAAATTCTTGCGCGCTGGCTCCAGGAGCTTTTGGCCCAAGGGGGGAGCCTCCTGGGCTTTTTCACCGCCCTCTTGGGCGGGGTTTTGCAACTTCTCACCGCTCTAACCCTCTCCATCTACTTCCTCTACGACCTGCCCCGGTTGGGCCGGGCCTTCCTCCTGGCCTTCCCCGAGCCCTACCAGCCCTTGGTGGCCGAGCTTTCCGCCAAGCTAGACCGGAGCGTGGGGGGCTATGTCCGGGGCCAGCTTCTCGTGGCCTTCTTGGTGGGCCTCATCGTGGGGGTGGGGCTATGGCTCGTGGGGGTGCCTTTGGCGGCGAGCCTGGGCTTCTTGGCGGGGGTGTTCAACCTCATTCCCTTCGTGGGGGTGGTCGTCTCCGGGGTGCCCGCCCTGCTCCTCGCCGCCACCGGGGGGTGGCCTAAGGTTCTCCTCGCCCTCCTCGTCCTTTGGCTCGCCAACCAGCTGGAAGGAAACCTCTTCGGCCCCCTCATCGTGGGCCGGGCCACGCGGCTCCACCCGGTGACGGCCATCGCCGCCATCCTCACCGGGGCAAGCCTCTTTGGCCTCTGGGGCGCCCTTTTGGGGGTGCCCGCCGCCGCCTTCTTGAAGGTCCTCCTGGAGGACTACTACCGGCGAAGCCGCTTCTACCGGGAAGGCTAGGGTAGGCGCTCCTCTTCCGTGGCCAGTTCCTCCGGTTCCAGTTGCCTGGGCAGAAGGAGGTTCAGAACCACACCCGCCAAGGCGGCCAGGGCCATGCCGCTCACCTTGAGGGGCAACGCCGCCCCGGCCACCTGCACCGTGCCCAGGTTGGCCACCGCCCCGCCCAGGCCCAGGACCAGGATGGCGGAAACCACGATGAGGTTCCGGCTGTGGGTGAAGTCAATCTCGGCCTCCGCCAGGGTGCGGATGCCCACGGAGGCGATCATGCCGAAAAGGAGCATGGAAATCCCCCCCAAGACCCCCTGGGGCAGGGTCTGGAGGAGGGCGGCGAGCTTGGGGGAGAAGGAGAGGAGGATGGCGAAGACCGCGGCGATGCGGAGGACCAGGGGGTCGTAGACCTTGGTCACCGCCAGGACCCCGGTGTTCTCGGAGTAGGTGGTGTTGGCGGGCCCGCCCAAAAGCCCCGCCAGGCTGGTGGCCAAGCCGTCCCCGAGGAGGGTGCGGTGGAGGCCCGGGCGGGCGAAGAAGTCCTTCCCCACCACCCGGCCGTTGGTGAGGATGTCCCCGATGTGTTCCATGACCGTGACGAAGGCCACGGGGGCGATGAGGAGCACCGCCCCCCATTCAAAGGAGGCCAGGGTGAAGGCCGGGAGGCCGAACCAGGAGGCCTCCCCTAGGGGCCTTAGGTCCACCCGGCCCAGGAGAAGGGCGAGAAGGTACCCCACCCCCACCCCCATCAGCACGGGGATCATCTGGAAAAGCCCCCGGAAGAAGACGGCGCTCACCACCGCTCCCAAGAAGGTGGCGATGGCCAAGAGCCAGTCCTTGGCCGCCATCCCCACCGCCACCGGGGCCAGGGTCAGGCCGATGACCACGATGACGGGGCCCGTGACCACCGGGGGGAAGACCTGCCGTACCCTTTCTGAGCCGATGAGGAGGACCAGAAGGGCGAAAAGGGCATAGACGAGCCCCGCCGCCGCAATGCCCCCGCCCACTGCCGCCAGGGAAAACCCCGCCTCCTTGGCCGCCAGGATTGGGGCGATGAAGGCGAAGCTGGAGCCCAGGAAGACGGGGACCATCCGCCCCGTGACCAGGTGGAAAAGAAGCGTGCCCGCTCCGGCGGTGAAGAGGGCCACCGCCGGGTTCAGCCCGGTGAGGAGGGGCACCAGCACCGTGGCCCCGAACATGGCCACCGTGTGCTGGAGGCCCAGGATAAGGTGCCGTGGCGTCATGAGGGGCATTCTACCAATGCCCCCCGGCGGCCAAGGCCTCCCGGAACCAGAGGGGCACTTCCTTGCCAAAGCGCCTTTCGGCGAAGGCCCGGGCGAAGTCCCCGTAGGACCCTTTGCGGATGGCCTCCCGCGCGCCTTCCGTGAGGCGGTGGAGGTAGCGGAGGTTGTGCAGGGAAAGGAGAACCCCCCCAAGCATCTCCCCGGCCCGCACCAGGTGGGCGAGGTAGCCCCGGCTAAAGGTCTGGCAGGTGTAGCAGTCGCACCCCTCCTCCAAGGGGCCTTTTTCCTCCAGGAAGCGGGCGTTTTTCAGGTTGAGGCGGCCTTCGGGCACCAGGGCGCTTCCGAAGCGGCCCGTGCGGGTGGGGTAGACGCAGTCAAAGAGGTCTACCCCAAGCCCGATAGCCGCCACCAGGTCCTCCGGGTGGCCTACCCCCATGAGGTAGCGGGGGCGGCCTTCGGGGAGGAGGCGGGTGGAGAGCTCCACCGCGCGGAACATGGCCTCCTTGGGCTCCCCCACCGCCAACCCCCCGATGGCGTAGCCGGGGAGGTCAAAGCGGAGGGTTTCCTCCGTGGAAAGCCGCCTGAGCTCGAGGTCCGTCCCCCCTTGGGCGATGCCGAAGAGGGCCTGGTCCTCCCGGGTTTTGGCCCTTAGGGAGCGCTCCAGCCAGCGCAGGGTACGCTCCAAGGAGTCCTTCAGGTACGCCCGGCTTGCGGGGTAGGGAGGGCACTCGTCAAAGGCCATGACGATGTCCGCCCCCAGGGCTTCCTGGACGGCCAGGCTCCTTTCCGGGGTGAGCCGGATGAGGCTCCCGTCCAGATGGCTCTGGAAGACCACCCCCTCCTCGTCTATGCGCCTTAGGTGCCCCAGGCTCATCACCTGGAAGCCCCCGGAGTCCGTAAGCCATGGCCCCCGCCACCCGGCGAAGCCGTGAAGCCCTCCAAGGGCCCGCACCCGCTCGGGCCCCGGGCGCAGGAGGAGGTGGTAGGTGTTGGCGAGGAGGATCTGGCTCCCAATCTCCTTAAGGTCTCTGGGCAGAAGGCCCTTGACCGAGCCTTGGGTGCCCACGGGCATGAAGAGGGGGGTTTCCACCACCCCGTGGGGCGTGGAAAAACGGGCCACCCGGGCCCGGCCGCTTTGGGCTTCCACGGAAAAGGCGAAGGGCTCCATCAGGCTTTGGGGGCGAAGCGCTCCTTCACGTAGGCTTCCAGGATCTTGAGGAACTCTTGCGCAAGGTTCTCCCCCTTGAGGATGGTGAGGAGCTTGCCGTCGGCGTAGACCGGGGCCTTGGGCTCCTCCCCCGCCCCCGGCAGGGAGATGCCGATGTGGGCGTGCTTGCTCTCCCCGGGGCCATTCACCACGCACCCCATCACCGCCACCTTGAGCCCCTCCACCCCGGGGTAGCGTTTCCGCCACTCGGGAAGCCGTTCCTTGAGGTGGCGGGAAACCTCCTCGGCCAACTCTTGGAAGCGGACGCTGGTGGTGCGGCCGCACCCGGGGCAACTCGTCACCTCGGGGGCGAAGGTCCTGAGGCCCAGGGCCTGGAGGATCTCCTGGGCCACCTCCACCTCCTTGGTGCGGGGTTCGCCGGGAGCGGGGGTGAGGGAGACGCGGATGGTGTCCCCAATCCCCTCCAGGAGGAGGGGGGCCAGGGCGGCGGCTGAGGCCACGATTCCCTTCACCCCCATGCCCGCTTCCGTGAGGCCCAGGTGGAGGGGAGCCTGGGTGCGCCGGGCGAGCTCCCGGTAGACCTGGACCAGGTCAGGGGCCTTGGACACCTTGGCGGAAAGGACGATCTTGTCCTCCCCTAGGCCCATCTCCAAAGCCGCCTCGTAGGCCCGCACCACGCTTTCCACCAGGGCCTCTAGCACCACCTCGTGGGCGCTTTTGGGCTCCGGGCGCCGGGCGTTTTGGTCCATGAGCTCGGTGAGGAGGGCGGGGTCCAGGCTCCCCCAGTTGCCGCCGATGCGGATGGGTTTGCCCAGGTCCAGGGCGATGCGCACCATCTCGGCGAAGTGCTCGTCCTTGTGCCGTCCCCGGCCCAGGGTACCCGGGTTGATGCGGAACTTGTCCAGGGCCTCGGCCATCCGGGGGAACTTCCTGAGGAGGAGGTGGCCGTTATAGTGGAAGTCCCCCACCAAGGGCACGTCTATGCCTTCGGCCAAAAGCCTTTCCTTGATCTCGGGCACCGCCTGGGCGGCGGCCTCGTCGTTCACCGTGAGGCGGACGATCTCGCTCCCCGCCCGGTGAAGCGCTGCCACCTGGCGGAAGGTGGCCTCCACGTCGGCGGTGGGGGTGTTGGTCATGGACTGCACGGCGATAGGGTGGGCGCCCCCTAGGGGGATGCGCCCCACCCAGACCGTGGGGGTGGGCCGTCTCATCCCTCCCATGCTAGCGGAAACAGGCTTGAGCGGTTTGGGGGCCAGGCGCTATTCCAGCTCCATCCCCATGATGTGGTACCCGGCGTCCACGTAGACCACCTCCCCCGTGATGCCGCTTGCCAGGGGGGAGAGGAGGAAAAGCCCCAGGTGGCCCACCTCCTCCTGGGTGACGTTCCGCTTGAGGGGGGCGGTCTGGGCCACCCGGTCGTACATCTTGGTGAAGCCGGGGATGCTCCTTGCCGCCACGGTGCGCACGGGGCCGGCGGAGATGGCGTTTACCCGCACCCCCTTGGGGCCAAGCTCGTAGGCCAGGTAGCGCACGCTCGCCTCCAGGGCGGCCTTGGCGATGGCCATGACGTTGTACTTGGGCACCACCTTCTCGCTGGCGTAGTAGGTGAGGGTGACGATGCTCCCGCCCTCCTGGAGAAGGGGTTCCGCCCGCTTCGCCACCGCCACCAGGGAGTAGGCGGAAACCTCCAGGGCCAGGAGCCAGTCCTGCCGCCGGGTGTCCAGATACCGCCCCTCCATGGCCTCCCGGGGGGCGAAGGCGATGGCGTGGACCAGGTAGTCTAGGCTTCCCCAGGCCTCCTTTAGGCCGGCGAAGAGGGCGTCCAGCTCGGCGTCTTGGGTCACGTCCGCCTGGAAGAGGAGGGCCCCGCCCAGGGCCTCGGCGAGCTTTTCCGCCTCGGTCCGAAGCCGTTCCCCTTGGTAGCTTAGAGCCACCTCGGCCCCCGCTTGCCTTAGCTTTTCGGCGATGGCGTAGCCCAGGCTCCGCTGGTTGGTAACCCCCATGACCAGGGCCCTTTTGCCGGAAAGGTCCAGGGTGAGCATGGGGGGATTATACCCCTTGGAGGACAGGAAAACCCTCTTGGGCGGCGGCTTGGGCGAGGCGCAGGTCCAAGGTGACAAGGGGCAAAGGGGTGGGTACGTTGCTCGCCACCACGCAAAGGGCTGCGAGCTGAAGGGCGTCCAGGGTTCGTAGGGGGTAAGCCTGGAGAAGGCGTATAGCTTCCTTGCGCACCCCTTCTGTGGGCAGGACCTCGTGCCAGGCGTTTTTAAGACGCCGCAAACGCTTCCGCGCCAGGGTGTAGTCCCTTTCCCCTAAGGCTCCTTGGCGCCTACGCCGGTTTAGGGCCGATAGCGCCTCCACCTCGGAAAGCCAGAACACCAACATCTCCCCGTCTTCGGCGAGAAGGCGCTTCGCCCATTGCGAAGAGGCTTCCTGCACCAAGAGGGGGACGATGGCCGAGGTATCCCAGAACCTCACCCCTCCTCCCTTTCTTCCAAAAGGGCCTCGAGCACGCTCTGCTGGCTAGAGGGAAGGGGAAGGTCTTCTAGTTGGGCTTTTCCCTTTCCCCGGCGTAGGAGTCCCCGCTCTTCTAGGCGGAAGAGCGCCCCTTTGGGGGTTTCCGGGACCAGGCGGGCCACGGTTACCCCCTGGTCCAGGATAAGAACCTCCTCCCCGGCTTGGACCTCTTTGAGGAGCTCCTCTAGCCGGCTTTGCGCTTCCTGCAGGGAAACCGCCCGCACGGGTCTATCCTACCCCAATCGGAAGGATCCGTGTTAGGATCAGGCTATGCCCCTGGAAGCCTACGGCACGTGGGAAGAGGCCTTAGCCCGGCTTGGGGAAAGCCGCAAGGCCCTCCTGGCCCTCCTCCAGGAGGCGGAGGCCTCCTGGCTCGTCACGCCCCTTAGGGTGGGGGCCTGGACCCCCCTCATGGTGGCGGAGCACATCGCCTTGGTGGAGGAGTCCACCGCTCGGGTGCTCCGGCGGCTAAGGCGCCTGGCGGCGGGGGAAAGCCTTCCCCCGGTGCCCTTCGTCCCCGGGGAGTACAAGGACGGCAAGCCTCAGGCCCCCGAGGGGGTGAGGCCCAAGGGGGGGTTATCCCTGGAGGAGGTGCTGGACCTCCTCCAACGGGCCCGGGGCTTCCTCCTGGAGGAGGCCAAGAAGGCCGACCCTCACCACCCCGCCACCTTCCCCCACCCCTTCTTCGGGGAGCTCAACGCCTTGGGCTGGGTGCGGGCCGCCGCCTACCACGAGGCCCACCACCTGAAGGCCCTTCAGGAGGCCTTCTCCCGGTAGCGGGCGTACCAGGCGTTGAGGGCAGCGGGGGATACCCCCCGGATCACCTCCGTCCTGCCGTCCCACTCCAGGACCACCCCGGCGGTGGGGCTTCCCGCAAGTTCCGCCACCTTTTTCGCCGCCTCCTGGTCCTCCCGGGCGTTCACGAAGGTGAAGGGCACGCCCTTTTGCGCCAGGAACATCTTCACGATCTCGCAGGGGCCGCACCCCGGGACGCCGTAGAGCCGCACCATACCCCTATAGGGTAGCAGAGGGCGGGCCCTAGGGGCCACCCTCCCTTACAATCTTCCCTATGCGCCTGGTGGACCGCCACCCCGAGGTGGACCTGGAGGAGCTTCTGAAGAGCTTCGCCCCCCCGCCCCGCTTCCAGAAGGCCACCTTCGCCGCCTACCGCCCCGACCCCCGGTACCCCTCCCAGGCCCTGGCCAAGGAAAGGCTCCGAAGATGGGTGCATGACCGGCCTCGAGGGCTTTTCCGCCCCCGGATGCCGGGGCCCCAGGGGATTTACCTGGACGGGGGCTTCGGGGTGGGGAAGACCCACCTCCTGGTGGCCGCCTACCTCGAGGCCCCCCCGCCCAAGGCCTTCCTCACCTTTGAGGAGCTCACCTACACCCTGGGCCTCATGGGCCTGAGGGAGGGGGCGAGGCGCTTTGCCGGGCTTCGCTACCTCTTCCTGGACGAGTTTGAGCTGGACGACCCCGGCAACGCCCAGATGATCACCCACTTCCTGGCCCTCACCATGGACAGGGGCCTCAGGGTGGCCACCACCTCCAACACCCCACCCGGGGCCTTGGGGGAGGGGCGGTTCAACGCCGAGCAGTTCCGGCACCAGATCCAAAGCCTGGCCAAGCGCTTCGCCGTGGAGCGGATAGAGGGGGAGGACTTCCGCCACCGCGACCCCGAATGCTTCCCGGAGCCCCTCGCCGACGAGGCCCTCCTCGCCCTCTACCGGGAGGACCCCAGGCGGAAAAGCCTGGACGCCTTCCCCGAGCTCCTCGCCCACCTCCGCACCCTCCACCCCATCCGCTACCGCTACCTCTTCCGGGACTTGGATGTGGTCTATATCCAGGGCCTCGCCCCCATCCCCGACCAGAACGACGCCCTGCGCTTCGTGCACTTCGTGGACCAACTCTATAACCTGGGCCTCCCCTTGCGGGCTTCCGGCGTGCCCCTCAAGGAGCTTTTCCCGGAGGGCTACCGCCACGGGCCCTTCGCCAAAAAGTACGGGCGGGCGCTTTCGCGGCTTGCGGAGCTTTTGGGGTAGGATGGGGGTATGGACCTAGCGGAAAGGCTTTCGGAGTTGGCCCAGGCCCTCTCCCAGGCCAGCGCGGCGGTGGGGATCCTCGAGGCCATAGAGGAAGTGGTGGACGAGTACAAGGACGGGGAGCTTTCCCTTAGCGAGGCCATGGAGGAAATCCAGGGCCTTCTGGAGGAGTTCCAGGCGGTGCGGGCTCTCTCCGAGATGACCCCGGAGGAGCTCATGGCCCTGGCGGAGGAGGAGGACGAGGAAGGGCTACGCTCCTGATGAAGGTCACGGCCATCGTTTTGGACTCCGTGGGGCTAGGCTACCTGCCGGACGCCCCAAGCTTTGGGGACGAGGGGGCGGATACCCTGGACCACACGGTTTTGAAAACCGGGATAGCCCTGCCCAACCTTGCCGCCTTGGGCCTGGGCTGGGTGCCGGGGGTGCACACCTTGGAGCGGGCACCCCGGCCCCGGGCCGGGTTTGGCCGCATGCGGGAGGTGAACCCGGGGAAGGACACCACCACCGGGCACTGGGAGTTCGTGGGCATCCACCTGGAAAGGCCCTTCCGCACCTTCCCCGAGGGCTTTCCCGAGGAGCTTTTGCGCGCCTGGGCCGAGCGGATCGGGGTGAAGGGGTGGCTTTTAAACAGGCCTTACTCCGGCACGGAGGCCATCCGCCACCACGGGGAAGCCCACCTGAAGACGGGCTACCCCATCGTCTACACCTCGGCGGACTCCGTCTTCCAGGTGGCGGCCCACGTGGCGGTGGTGCCGCCGGAGGTGCTTTACCAATGGTGCCAGGTGGCCCGGGAGATGCTCGTGGGCGAGTACCAGGTGGCCCGGGTCATCGCCCGGCCCTTCGCCGGGGAGCCGGGAGCCTTCCACCGGTTGGAGGCCTTGCGCAAGGACTTCGCCCTGGAGCCCCCGCGGAACGTCCTGGACGTCCTCAAGGAGGGGGGCCTCGAGGTGGTGGGGGTGGGGAAGATCCCCGATATCTACGCCCACCGGGGCTTTACCCGGGAGGTGAAGACGGCGGACAACGCCGATGGTCTGGAAAAGACCCTCGCCCTCCTGCAAGAGCCCCTTTCCGGCCTCCTCTTCGTCAACCTGGTGGACTTTGATAGCAAGTACGGCCACCGCCGCAACCCCCAAGGCTACGGGGAGGCCTTGGAGGAGGTGGACCGCTTCCTTCCCCGCCTCCTCGAGGCCCTGGGGCCCGAGGACCACCTCTTCCTCGTCTCGGACCACGGGAACGACCCCACCTTCTTCGGCACCGACCACACCCGGGAGTACGGGATGCTCCTTTGGGTGGGGCCGGGGGTGGAGGGGGAGCTGGGCACCCGGGAGACCTTCGCCGACCTCGGGGCCACCTGGGTGAGGCTCTTCGGCCTTTCCTGGGAGGGCCCGGGGACGCCCATCCGCTAGCCATGCCCTTCACCTGGCGCGACCTTCTGGACATCCTCCTGGTGGCCGTGCTCTTCTACTCCCTGGGCCGGCTCATGGCCGGCACCCGGGCCCTAAACCTCGTCCGCGGGGTCCTCGTCTACCTTGGGGTCTGGTTTCTGGCGAGCCTCCTTGGGCTTTCTACCCTGTCTTGGCTCCTGGGAAACGCCGCCACCTTGGGGGCTTTCGCCCTCATCGTGGTCTTCCAACCGGAGCTTAGGGGGCTTTTGGAGCGGCTTGGCCGGGCCCAGGGGCCACGGGCCCCCTCCTTGGCCCTGGAGGAGCTTCTTCTCGGGCTTTCCCGCCTTTCCGAAAGGCGCTACGGGGCCTTGATCGCCCTAGAGCGGCGCACCCCCTTGGGGGAGTACGCCGCCACGGGGGAGATTCTGGAGGCCAGGCTTTCCGCTAGGCTTTTGGAAACCCTCTTCTACCCCGGCACCCCCCTGCACGACGGGGGGGCCATCCTCCGGGGGGACCGGGTCTTCGCCGCCGGGTGCGTCTTCCCCCTTTCCGAGGCGCGGCTTGGCCTGGGCACCCGGCACCGGGCCGCTTTGGGGCTTTCCGAGGTTTCCGACGCCCTGGTCCTGGTGGTGAGCGAGGAGACGGGGGCCATCCGGCTCGCCGAGGGGGGGAGGCTTTCGCCCCCCTTGGCCCTCGAGGCCCTGCGGGAACGGCTCAAGGAGGTTATCCGTGCGTGAGTGGGGCGGCTTCCTCCTGGCGCTTTTGGCGGCCTTAGCCCTTTGGTACTCCTTGCGGGAAAGGGCCCCGGTGGTGGAGCGGGCGGTGAGCGTTCCCTTGCGGGTGGTGGGCCTGGAAGGGGAAAAGGTGGCGGAGGGCGTGCCCAAGGAGGTCCTCCTGCGCCTAAGGGGCCCTGCCCCCCTGGTGGAGGGCACCCCCCTGGTTTCCGCCTACCTGGACCTTTCCGGGGTGGAGGGGGCCTTTGCCCGGGAGGTGCGGGTGGCGGTGCCCCAGGGGGTGGAGGTCCTGGAGGTGCGCCCAGCCCGGGTGGAGGGAAGGGTGGAGGCGGTCCTAAGCCGCACCCTCCCCGTGGAGGTCCTGGCCCAAGGGGCCTGGGTGGAGACCGAACCTGCCTTCGTGGAGGCCAAGGGTCCAAGGAGCCAGGTGGAGGAGGCGGTGGTGGCCCTGGGCTTAGACCTCGGGGGGGAGGAGGTGGCCCTCACCGCCTTCGGCCCGGAGGGCCCCTTGCCGGGGGTGGAGCTCAACCCCAGCCGGGTGCGCCTCGTGGCCCGGGAGGCTCCCCTTTTCCGCAAGGAGGTGCCCTTGGTCTTCCGTCCCCCAGAGGGGCTTCGGGTAGAGGACTATGCCCCCAAAACCATTGCGGTGGTGGGGCCTAGGGAGGCCCTGGAGGGCCTAAAGGAGGTGGAGGCGAGGCCCCAAGGGGGCTTCCGTCCCGGGGTGGTGGAAGGCCCCCTTCTCCTCAACCTCCCCCCTGGGGTCCAGGCGGTGGGCCAGGTTTTGGGAAGCGTGCGGCTTGCGCTACAATAGCTAGGATGATCTACCCCATCCGCCTCTATGGGGACCCCGTGCTGCGCCGCAAGGCCCAGCCCGTGCGGGACTTTTCCCGGGTGAAGAAGCTCGCCGAGGACATGCTGGAAACCATGTTTGACGCCCGGGGGGTGGGCCTTGCCGCCCCGCAGATTGGGCTTTCCGAGCGCCTATTTGTGGCGGTGGAGTACGCCGACGAGCCCGACGAGGAAGAAAGGCCCCTTCGCGACCTGGTGCGCCGGGTCTACGTGGTGGCGAACCCCGTCCTCCTCCACCGGGAGGGGGAGGTGGAGGGCACGGAGGGGTGCCTATCCCTCCCTGGCCTCTACTCCGAGGAGGTGCCCCGGGCGGAGCGCATCCGGGTGGCCTACCAGGACGAGGAGGGCACCCCCCGCACCTTGGAGCTGGAGGGCTACATGGCCCGGGTTTTCCAGCACGAGATGGACCACCTGGACGGGATCCTTTTCTTTGAGCGCCTGCCTCGCCCTAAGCGGGAAGCCTTCTTGGAGGAGAACCGGGCGGAGCTGGCCCGGATGCAGAAGGAGGCCCGGGCGCTCCTTAAGGAGCTTTCCCGGCGATGAGGGTGGCTTTCTTCGGCACCCCGGCGTGGGCGGTGCCGGTGCTGGACGCCCTAAACCGGCACCATCAGGTGGTCCTGGTGGTGACCCAGCCGGACAAACCCCAGGGGCGGGGCCTAAGGCCCACGCCGAGTCCCGTGGCCCAGTACGCCGAGGCCCACGGGCTTCCCCTCCTAAAACCCGAGCGGCTTAAGGGAAACGAGGCCTTTCTAAAGGCTTTCCGGGAGGCTGCCCCCGAGGTGGCGGTCACCGCCGCTTACGGGAAGATCCTGCCCCGGGAGGTCCTCGAGGTCCCCCCCTACGGTTTCCTCAACCTCCACCCCTCCCTCCTCCCCAAGTACCGGGGCCCGGCCCCCGTGCCCTGGGCCCTCATCCGGGGGGAGAAGGAAACGGGGGTGGCCATCATGAAGACGGAAGAGGGGGTGGACACCGGGCCCCTCTACGCCCTCTGGCGCACGGAGATCGCCCCCCACGAGGACGCCCTCACCCTTTCCGAGCGCCTACGGGACAAGGGGATAGAGCTCCTCCTCCGGGTGCTCCAGGACCTCCCCCACCTCACCCCTACGCCCCAAGAGGGCGAGCCCTCCTACGCCCCCCTCCTCACCAAGGAGGAAGGGCGGATCCGCTTTGCGGATAGCGCCCAGGCCATCTACAACCGCCACCGGGGGGTGCAGCCCTGGCCCGGGAGCTACTTCTTCCATGGGGGCAAGCGGGTCAAGGTCCTCGCCCTGCGGCCCGAGCCCGGGGAGGGGGAGCCTGGGGTGGTGCAGGCGGTGGACCGGGAAGGGGTCTTGGTGGGCACCGGGGAGGGACTTATCCGCCTCCTCCAGGTCCAGCCCGAGGGCAAGCGCCCCATGCCCGCCGCCGACTGGGCCCGGGGGTACGGGGTCGTCCCCGGGACCCGGCTCGGCTAGAACTCCTCGTCCCACTCCACGATGGTCTCGCTCGTCAGGGTGGTGGCGGGGCGCTCGGCGGTGCCCGGCACCTCTTCCCCCCGTTCCTTCAGAAGGCCGAACTGGGCGGCGATGCCCCTAAGCCCCGCCCCGGCGAAGGCCACCACCAGGAAGACGGTGAGCCCCCAGGCCAGGTACGGGATGAGGCCCTGACCGATGGAAAGGTTGGCGAGGAAGCCCAGGAAGGGCAGGTTGCCGTAATCGGCCATGACCGAGCCGAAGTAAGAGAGCCCCTCAGCCAAGATGGGCAGGAAGAGGAAAAGGAAAGCCAGGCCCAGGAGGTTCCAGTACACGTTCCGCCCGCCGAAGGTGAGGCGGATAAGGTAAAGGGGAAAGAGGCTTAGGGCAGCTGCCAGGAGGAAGAAAACGGCCCGAGGAACCCCCGCCGTTTGGGCCAGGAGAAGCTTCAGAAAGAGCCAGGGGTTTTGGCTGGGACCCTGGCTAAAAGTTCGCTTTAGCTCTTCCAGGGCTTCGTATACCACCAGGGCGTCTAGGGCGCGGATACCCGTTGCCCCTGAGAGGTGGACCAAGGTGCGGGAAACCTGGTCGGTAAGGGTGGGGTGGATTACGGCGAAGACGGGCTCGAGGTCGGCGCGGAACCGCCACAGTGCGCGGTCTAAGTGGTACCTTCCCTCGGCGAGGTTGCCCCGCCCCAAGGTAGCGATGGCGAGACCCACCTCTGCTTGCACTTGGTTTAGGGCTTCCAACAGTTCAAAGTTGTAGTTGTAGCCCAAGGTGTAGGCTTGGCGGCGCACCGCCTCCGCTGTAGCCCGGTCCATCCAAGGGGGAGTATAGAAGGTCTCCACCGAGGAGCTTGCTGGGGACGTTTCCGCAGGCGGAGTAGGGGAGGGTTGGGGAGGACGGGAGGGTGGGGCGGATGGGCTCGGGGAAGGTGGGTTTTGGGCAGGAGGGGGGGTGGTTTGCGTGCGAGGGATAGCGGCCAGGAGGGCCTTGCGCCAGGCGGCCACCTGGTTCAAAAGCCGCTCCACCTCGGGGCGGAACGCTTCCCCGGCAGAAACCTTGGCCAAAGCCTGGATGAAGTCCTGGGCCTTCAGGGTGCTTTGCGGGCTATCCTGGACCACCAAAAAGCGGGCGTAGGCCCGGGCCAGGGCCAGGTAAGCCTCGGGTCTCGAGGCCGCCCCCAAGGCCTTGCTTAGATCCTCGGCCATCGCCTGGAGGAAAAGGGCCTCGAGGCGGCGCCTGGCCTCCTCGGCCCCCAAGCCTTGGACCCCTTGGAGGAGGGAGGGGGATAGGCCCGTGGCGCGCGCCAGGCGGCTTAGGTAGGCGGGCTTATCCTGGGCTCCCGCCTGGAAGAAGCCGTCGTAAAGCGCCTTGCCCATGAGGTGGCGGACGAGGAGGAGGCGGGCTTCTAGATCGGCCCGGCTTTTCTGCACCACCGCCTGCCGTAGGCCCTCGAGGTTATTCAAAATGGCGTCCCGGATCACGGAAGGAAGGCCCTCCGCCTCCTGGCGCAAGAGGCTTTGCGCCCGGTCCAAGGCGGCCAGGGCCTGGGTGGGGTTGGCGAGGCCCACCTGGGCCAGGGCTTCCTCCAGGCGGTCGTACGCCTGGGGCAGGGGAGCGGCTAGGGCCGGAAGGACAAGGGCCAGAACCAGGGAAAGCCATCCTCTCATCCGCTGACCTCCCTAAAGGGTACAAGCCGCCTAAGGGCGTGGAGCAGGCGGCCGATGTTGGTGTCCTTGCGGGCCAGAAGGCCCACGTACCCGAGGCTTAAGGGCCTTAGGGCCACCAGGTTTTCCTGGAGGAGGGCGTAGAAAACCCCGTAGCCTTGGCGGGCGAGGAGGTGATGAACGAGGTCCAAAGGGATGGGCTCCCCGGCGAAAAGCTCCTCCTTGCCGCCTTTGCCGGCCACCACCACCCCCAGCACCCCCTCCAGGCGGGCAAGCCGCCTCGCCAGGTGCTCCCGGGCGGCGGGGTTCTCGAGGTCCACCACCTCCTCCAAGAGGGCTTCCTCTTCCTCGGTTTCCTCGTCTTCCCCTTGGACCTCCTGGAGGGCGAGTTGTTTTAGTTCCCGCACCAAAGCCTTAAGCTCAGGAGGCATCTCGCGAAAGGGGAGAAGGCGGCCAAGCTCGGGCCAAAGGTTCGCCTCAATGAGCCGCGCCCACTCCCCTGGCGTGGCGGGTTTCCTGGGACCTAGGGCCCGGGCGAGTAGGTTCTCCGCGGCCAGGGGCGAGATATACCGGCTCAGGATTTGTAAAAGGCTTTCCTCCATAGGCATCAGGGGCTTGCCAATCCGCCCTTTAGAGTGTACCATAACGTCTGCCCGAGGGATCGGGCGCCCGCCGCTGGGGTGTCGTCTAACGGCAGGACAGCGGACTCTGGATCCGCCGGTCGTGGTTCGAGTCCACGCACCCCAGCCAAACGTTTGGCCCCATCGACTAGTGGTTAGGTCACCGCCCTTTCAAGGCGGCGGCGGGGGTTCGAATCCCCCTGGGGTCACCAGGAGCAGTCCGAGCCGCACGCGGCCCCATCGTCTAGAGGCCTAGGACACGGCCCTCTCAAGGCCGAGACGGGGGTTCGAATCCCCCTGGGGTCACCAGGAGCGGCTCGGATTGCTTTTATCCCTTGACAGAAAGGAAGCCTTCCGCCAAACTGGGTTCGCTATATACCCCCCATAGGTATATGGGGGTGTAGGCTAAAGGCTAAGGAGGGGAAGGATGGAGTTTTCCTTGGCAGGCCTTGCGGCAACCGGCAATGCGGAGGAGCGCTACGACGTGGTCATCATCGGCGGGGGGCCAGCGGGCCTTACCGCCGGCATCTACGCGGGCCGGGCGGGCCTCAAGACGGTCATCGTGGAAAAGGGCCTGCCCGGAGGGCAGATCGCCCAGACCGAGGAGGTGGAAAACTACCCGGGCTTCCCCGAGGGCATTTCCGGGCCCGAGCTCGCAAGCCGCATGGTGCAGCAGGCGGAGAAGTTCGGGGCCCGGATCGTCATGGACGAGGTCTTGGGGGTAGAGCCCCTGGAGGAAGGCTTCCTGGTCCGGGGCTTTGAGCGGGCGTACCCTACCCGGGTGGTCATCGTCGCCACAGGGGCTAACCCCAGGCGGCTTGGGGTACCGGGGGAGGACAAGTTCTACGGCCGCGGGGTTTCCACCTGCGCCACCTGCGACGGCTTCTTCTACCGGGACAAGGAGGTGGTGGTGGTGGGCGGCGGGGACGCCGCCGTGGAGGAGGGGCTTTTCCTCACCAAGTTCGCCCGCAAGGTGACCCTGGTCCACCGCCGGGACGAGCTTAGGGCCAACAAGGTGGCCCAAGCCCGGGCCTTCCAAAACCCCAAGATGCACTTCCTCTTCTCCCACGTGGTCACGGAGATCCTGGGCGAGGAACAGGTGACGGGGGTGCGGCTTAAGAACCTGAAGACAGGGGAGGAGTACGTCTACCCCACGGACGGGGTCTTCGTCTTCATCGGCCACGAGCCCAACACCGGCTTCCTCAAGGGCGTGGTGGAACTCAGGCCCGACGGCTACGTGGCCGTGCGGGACGAGGTCTACACCTCGGTTCCGGGCATCTTCGCCGCCGGGGACGTGGCCGACCCCATCTACCGCCAGCTCACCACCAGCGTGGGGGCGGGTACCCGGGCGGCCATGACGGCGGAGAAGTACCTGGCGGAGAAGGCCGAGCGGAAGGAGCGGGCGAAACCTTAAGGCCTCAGGCGTGGCCCGGTTCTGGCTTGCCCTAGCCCTTCTAGGGGGCGTTGCCCTGGGGGCTTCGCCCATCCTCTACCTTCCCTTGGACGACCGCCCGCCCAACTGGGCCCCCTGTACCTGGGGGCTTGTCCTTTGCCCGCCCAAGGCGGCCTATCGGGGGACGGAAGGGGCGGACCTGGCGGCCCTTAGGGAATGGCTCCTGGCCACCCCCGGCGCAGCCTTGGTGGCCAGCCTGGATGCCTTGGCCTATGGCGGGCTTTTGGCAAGCCGCCACCTGGACCTCCCTGCCGAGGACGCCTTGGCCCGCCTTGGGCCCCTCCTGGCCTGGAGGGTGCGCCATGGGGGGAAGCTCTTCCTCTTCGGCGTGGTGCCCCGCTTTGACGCCACCCAAAGGGAACGCAACCTCCGGGTACTCCAGGTCCTCGCCCCTTGGTCCCGCCTGAGGGGACTTTACCTGGAAGCGGTCTGGGACGATGCCCTGCGGGGCTCGCCCGCGCCCAGGGAGGCCCAGGCCCTCCCTTACCCGAGCCGCCCGGGGGCGGACGAGGCGGGGCAGGTCCTCCTCCTTCGGGCCCTTTCCCCGGGGCTTAGGGTGGCGGTGGCCTACGAGGAAGGGACCTTGGCGGAGCGCACCACCCCTTACGAGGCCCTGCCCTTGAGGGAAACGGTAAGGCGGCTTCTAAGAAGCGCCGGCGCGGAGGAGGTGGCCCTGGAGGCCAATCCCCATTTAGTCCTTTACGTCTACGGGGGCAAAAACCCAAGGAAGGCCACCCAAGACCTCCTCCGCCTGATGGCCCGGCACCCCGTGGCCCTGGCGGACCTTTCCCGGGTAAACCGGGGGGATGCGGGCCTCATGGGCTACCTCCAGGCCCT
Organism: Thermus hydrothermalis; assembly: GCF_022760925.1. NCBI lineage: Bacteria > Thermotogati > Deinococcota > Deinococci > Thermales > Thermaceae > Thermus > Thermus hydrothermalis. The sequence continues at coordinate 103,064 of NZ_JAKTNT010000003.1, forward strand.
GGGGCTTTACGGCCGACTTGCCGCCTACGCCGCTTGGGGTACCCCGGCCAACAACCTGGGAAGCGCCCTGGCCCAAGGAGGGCTTTTCCGGAAGGACCCAAAGGGGCGCCTATGGCGTTTGGCCGAGGCCTACTTCGCCTACTGGTGGGGGGAGGTGGGGCGGCCTTGGGTGCGGGGCCGCTTTGCGGAGCCTTTAGGCGAGGAGGCCCTTGGGGTGGCTTCCCTCTGGCCCTATGTGGCGTGGGAAGGCCACCGGATAGACCTTAAAGCCCTCGCTTTCCCCTGGCGCCGCGCTTTTGAGGCGGAGGCCCGGCTGGACCTCATCCCGCTAGCTTTTCCCTTCCGCCTGGTAGAGTAAGGGGCGTCATGGCCCAAGGGGTGCTGGAGCTAAAACGCCTGCAGGCTCTGGCGCAAGCCTGGCGGCTTCTAGCCCCTCTAGAGCGGCGGGAAGCGGTGTTCCGCCAGGTGGTGGAGGCCGCTAAGGCCCAGACCCGGGCGGTTTCCGTCCTGCTCTTCCTGTACCGGCCGGAGGAGGACGTTCTGGAACTGGTGGCGGCGGAGGGGCTTTCCCGGGATCGGGTGGGTTTTCGTTTGCCGCGTGGCAAAGGGGTTTCCTGGGTAGTTTTGGAAAGCGGGGAGCCCCTCTATATACCCGATGTTTCCCAAGACCCCAGGGTGGTTTTCCTAACCGGTCACCCGCAGCCTGGGGTTTACCTAGGGGTTCCCCTTCGGGACCCGGAGGGTAGGGTGCTGGGGGTGCTTTCCATGGACACCGCTGGGGGGGTAGGGGAGATCCTTCCCGAGGAGCGGTTCTGGCTCCAGGCCCTGGCGGAGGCTGCGGGGGTGGTTCTGGGCCGCATAGCGGCTTTGGAGAAGGCCCGGGAGGAGACGGAACGCACCCAGGCTCTTCTGGAGCTTTCCCTCGCCCTAGAAAGCGCTCGGGATCCGCTCGTGATGGCCCAGGAGGCCTTGGAGACCCTGCTCAAGCTAACCCCCTACCACGGGGGAGCTCTTTACCTTTTCCAAGGGGGGCGGGTGCGGCCGGCAGTGGTGGCGGGCCGCTACCCCCCGGGCTTCCCCCGGCTCTATGTGGAGCACCCCATCCGCTTCGGCGAGGGGCTTCTGGGCCACCCCCGGCTTTGGGAAGGGCCCATCTATGTGGAGGACTACGCCACGTTTCCCGGGGCCTTGAGGCCCTATGCGGAAGCGGGGTTGCGCTCGGCCCTCCTGGTACCCCTGAAGCCCGAGGGGCGGCGATACGGGGTGCTGGCTCTGGGCTCTTTTGGCGAGCGGGTGCCCTACCGTGGGGAGGACGAGGCGGTTTTGCAGATGGTGGCCAAGCGGCTGGAGGAGGCTTTGGAGCGGCTTTTCCACCTGCGGGTCCTGAGGGCCACGCGGGAGGCGGCCCTAAAGGCGCTTTCCCGGGTTCTGGAGTACCGGGACCTGGAAACCCAGGGGCACACGGAGCGGGTGGCGGAGCTTTCCCTTCGCTTGGGCCGGGCTTTGGGGTTCCCGGACCTCGAGGGCCTCCGCCTGGGCGCCTACTTCCACGACCTGGGCAAGCTGGCCCTGCCCGACGAGATCCTGCGCAAGCCCGCCGCCCTTTCCACGGGGGAGTGGAAGGTGGTGAAAACCCATCCCGAGGTGGGCTTGGAGATCCTGCGGAACCTCCCCTTTCTCCCCCAGACCGCTCTAAATGTGGTCCTCTACCATCATGAGCGCTTTGACGGCTCCGGCTACCCCTTTGGCCTAAAGGGGGAGGCCATTCCCTTGGAGGCCCGTATCTTCGCCGTGGTGGACGTCTACGATGCCCTGGTGTCCGAGCGCCCTTACAAGCGGGCCTGGACGAAGGAGAAGGCCTTGGAAGAGCTCCGGGCCCAGGCGGGGAAGAGCCTGGACCCGGAGGTGGTGGCGAAATTTCTGGAGATTGTCTAGTTACTCCACCGTGACGCTCTTGGCCAAGTTCCGAGGTTGGTCCACGTCCCGGCCCAGGAGCACCGCCACCTCGTAAGCCAGGAGTTGCAGGGGCACCACGCTCACGATAGGGGCGAGGAGGGGGTGGACCTCGGGGACGTAGATCACGTCCTGGGCAAGCTTTCGGATCTCCTCGTCCCCTTCCGTGGCCACGGCGATCACCTTTCCACCCCGGGCCCGCACCTCCTGGATGTTGGAAAGGGTCTTCTCGTAAAGGGGTCCACGGGTGGCCAGGACCACCACGGGGAGGCGCTCGTCAATGAGGGCGATGGGCCCGTGCTTCATCTCCCCGGCGGGGTAGGCCTCGGCGTGGATGTAGCTGATCTCCTTGAGCTTCAAAGCGCCTTCGTAGGCGGTGGGGGCCTGGACGTGGCGGCCCAGGAAGAGGAAGTCCTGGGCCTGGTGGTACTTCTCGGCGATGTGGGCCACGATGGGCCTTTTCTCCAGGGCCTCCTCCACCAGGCGGGGGAGCTTGCGCATCTCCCGGATGAGGCCCTGGGCCGCTTCCTTGGGCAAGGTGCCCCGGGCCCGGGCAAAGCGCAGGGCCAAGAGGGCCATGGCGGCCAGCATGGCGGTGTAGGCCTTGGTGGAGGCCACGCCGATCTCGGGCCCGGCGTGGATGTAAAGCACCTCCTCTACCTCCCGGGTGATGCTGGAGCCCTTGGCGTTGATGATCCCTAGGGTGCGGGCTCCCTTGGCCTTGGCCTCGCGGACGCCCTCCAGGGTGTCAATGGTTTCCCCGGACTGGCTGATGGCCACGGCCAGGGTCTTCCCGTCCACCACGGGGTCGCGGTAGCGGTACTCGCTCGCCACCTCCCACTCCGCCGGGATGCGGGCGAGGATCTCCATGAGGTACTTCCCGTACCAGCCGGCGTAGGCGGCGGTGCCGCAGGCGATGAAGTGGACCCTTTCCACCTCCCTGGGGTCCAGGGCGAGGCCAAGCGCCACGTCCCCTTCCTCTTCCCTCAGGCGCCCCCCCAGGGTGTTTTCCAGGACCCAGGGCTGCTCGTAAATCTCCTTGAGCATGTAATGGGGGAAGCCTCCCTTCTCGGCGGCCTCGAGGGTCCAGTCAACCTCCACCACCTCCCGGGCCACCGGGTTTCCGGCGAGGTCCGTGATCTCCACCCCTTCCCGGCTTAGGCGCACCAGGTCCCCATCGTGGAGGAAGATGACCCTGCGGGTATAGGGGAGGAGGGCGGGCACGTCCGAGGCCAGGAAGTTCTCCCCTTCCCCTAGGCCCACCACCAGGGGGCTCACGGTGCGGGCGGCCACGATCTCCTCGTGGTCCTCGTGGACCACCACGAGGGCGTAGGCGCCCCGCACCTCCTTGAGGGCTTCCCGCAGGGCCTGGAAAAGGTCCCCTTGGTACTTTTCCTCCACCAGGTGGGCGAGGACTTCGCTATCTGTCTCCGAGCTGAAGCGGTGCCCCCGGGCGAGGAGGGCTTCCTTGAGCTCTAAATAGTTCTCCACGATGCCGTTATGGATGACGGCGATCTTGCCGTCTTCCGTGGTGTGGGGGTGGGCGTTGGGGTCGGTGGGGGCCCCGTGGGTGGCCCAGCGGGTGTGCCCCACCCCCAGGGTGCCCTCCAGGCGCTCCTCCTTGAGGAGGGCCTCGAGGGCAGAAAGCTTCCCCGAGCGCTTCGCTACCCTAAGCCCCTCTTCCGTCCTCACCGCCACCCCGGCGGAATCGTACCCCCGGTACTCCAGGCGCCTTAGACCGTCCACCAGCACGTCCGTGGCGTTGCGAAAGCCCACATAGCCCACAATGCCGCACATGTTTACTCCTTCTGCGAGGGCAGCGTGCCCTCGTTTCCTAGCTTCGCCCTGCCCCCCGGTTGTCCCCCCCTCGCGGGGCTGGCTTTCCCGGAAGGCTTTGCTCAGGCGGGCGGGGCGGGCACACCCCGGGCGGCATCCGCGGATTTCTCGATCTTTCCCGGCCTCGCCGGTAATCCCCTCATGGGGTCCGCCACCTCGTGAGGTCCTTTGGGACCCCCTGCGCTTCCCGCCTTCCCAAGACCCGTTTCACGCCAGCCTTCCACCTCCTCGCCGGGAGTATAGCAAAAGCTTAAGGTGCGGGGGCTTGACAGGGGTTGTGTGAGGCTTTTATGATACCTGCGGATGCAGGGAAAAAGAGGCCTTTGTGCCGGGTAAGCCCTGCATCTTGGGGAAAGGCGGTTCGGAGAGGAAACGCGGCAACTCGCCCGTCCCGTCTTCCCCAAAATCCCTGAAGGGGGTGTACGGGAATATGAAGAAGAGGCTAGTGGTACTTCTGGCAGGGCTCTTGACCGTGCTCTCCATGGGCTTCGGTCTGGCCCAGTTCTCCGATGTGCCCGCTGGGCACTGGGCCAAGGAGGCCGTGGAGAGCCTGGCGGCCAAGGGCATCATCGTGGGCTTCCCCGACGGTACCTACCGGGGGAACGAGACCCTGACCCGCTACCAGGCGGCTCTCCTCATCTACCGCCTCCTGCAGCAGATTGAGGAGGAGCTGAAGGCCAAGGGCGAATCCCCCACCATGGAGGCCATGTCCTCCGAGGACCTGGAGGCCCTGAAGAACGCCGTGCAGGAGCTCGCTGCTGAGCTCGCCGCCTTGGGTGTGCGGGTTTCCGCCCTGGAGGATAGCGCCGCCACCAAGGAGGACATCGCCCGCCTCGAGGCCCTGATTGAGGAGCTGAAGGCCCAGCCGGCCCCCGAGCCCGGCATGGACGCCGCCGCCCTCCAGGACCTCGCCGACCGGGTGGAGGCTGCCTCCATCGCCGCCGACACCGCCTTGGCCCAGGCCCAGCAGCTTGCCGAGCAGCTGGACGCCTTGGCCCAGGACGTGGAGGGCGTGAAGGGCGACCTCTCCGCCCTCGGCACCCAGGTGGAGGCCAACGCCCAGGCCATCCAGGCCCTGAACGAGCTCGCCGTCCTCCTCAACCAGGACGTGCTGGCCCTGCAGGACCGGGTGACCGCCCTGGAAAAGTTGGTCTCCGGCGGCGCTGAGCTTCCCGACCTGGAGCAGTTCGCCTCCAAGGAGGACGTGGCCGCCGTCCAGGAGTTCGCCGCCGCCCTCCGCTCTGACCTGGTGGGGCTTTCCGAGAAGGTGGGGGCCCTCACCGAGCGGGTTTCCGGCCTCGAGGGGCAACTCAAAGAACTCTCCAAGGTGCAGTACTCCATCTCCGGCAGCCTCACCGCCACCTACGGTTACACGCAGGCCACGGGGCAGGACTTTGACGTGGACCGCCTCTTCCCGGGCAACAAGCTGAGCTCGGGTGTGGGAGAGGGTGACAACACCAATGGCCGTCGGCGCCCTGCGGTCCGCAGGGGCGACTTCAACAACCAAGACTTCACCGACCTGGGTGGCACCCTCAACTTCTCCGTGAAGGGCCAGGGGGTAGAGGCCACGGTGGAAACGGGCTTCTCCCTCACGCCCTTCAATGTGAACGTGGATAAGGCCCAGGTGAAGACCAGCGTGGATGGCCAGCCCCTTACCGTTACCCTGCAGGATGGGGACCACACTTTCCGCTTCAACCCCTACCTCTTTAGCAACGAGCGGGATGACGGCACGGCGGTACCTCGCTACGGGCTCACGGCTGTCTTGGAGGCTAACAAGCTTCCCTTGAACCCCACCTTGACCTTGGTGGTGGGTGCGGGGGCTACCTCTGAGCCTCGCTTGGCGCAAGGGAACAATGTAGTGTATGGGGCCTATGGTCCCGTTTTGGACGGCAACTACTTCGGTGCCCGGGTTCAGCTGGATGCCTTTGGGCTGAAGCCCGCCTTCTCCGTGGCCGGGCAGTGGAACGGTGGCAACAACCGCACCGCTTTCGGTGTGGACGTGAGCGGGAAGCTTTTGGACCTGGTGAGCCTCGAGGGTGCCTTCGTCCGTTCCTACCAGGCCGTGATACCCTTTGACGTGAACACGGCTACCTACGACGACGCTGCTTACATCAAGGGTGGCCTAGAGGCGAGCCTGGGGGGCATCGGGCTTAACCTCTCCGCCAACTACCGGAAGATTGACCCCGGCTTTGAAAACGGTGTGGCGGGCATGTCCGCCGACCACGCCTACTACTACTTTGGCGTGAACCCCGGTTCTGATGGGAAGGGTGGGGCTCCCTTTGACGCCAACAACCGGGGCTTTGGGGTGGAAGGGTCGGTGAAGCTCCCCTTCCTGGGTGGGCTGGAGGTCCGGGGCTTTTTTGACCGCTCCGAAGCGGTGGACGGTACGGTGTCCCAACTTGCTTATCTGCAGCGGGCTTTGGCGGCCCAGGCCTGGAGCGTGGGGACTACCCTAAACCTCTTCTCGGGCCTCCGCTTGGAGGGTTGGTTCAGCGATGTGCAGGTGGGGCCGAATCTCAGCAGCCTCAACCGCTACCCTGGCGTGTTGGGAGACCAGGCGGGGCTCTTTGAGGGCACCTACAACTTCTACCTCTACGGTAGCCGCGACGAGCGCTGGTCCAGTGGCTTTGGCGTCCAGCTGGTCCACGATGGCAAGGCGAAGGATGCCCTGCTTTCGGGTCTGGACGTGACCGCCGGCTTCCGCCGCTACTACCACCCGGCGACCAACGCTTACGATATGCAGGACATCCTGGTGGCGGGGCAGTACAGCCTCAAGCTTGGTCCCATCAGCGCCACGCCCTTCGCCCGTTATCGCATCTTTGCTCAGCAGGGCACCAATAGCACCTACCAGAACTACTCGGATAACCAGTCACTTCCCCCCGGTACCCCTGCTACGGTTAGTGTCTACGATTACACCACCTACAAGATCGGGGCTACGGTAAGCACCGATCCCTTGGCAATTCCCTTGAAGCCCTCCTTGGCCGGAGCCGCGGCGTACAGGGTGGTGGACATTACGGAGCCCGCTGGCGTCAATGATGCCAAGGAGACCTTCTGGCGCCTCCAGCTGAGCCTGAACGAATTCCTCTTCCAGGGGAGCAGGTTCAGCGTGGGTTACGCCTGGTACCGGGGTGAGAATGTGGTAACTCCGGATGTGCCCTCCACGGTTCCGGCTCGGGGGTACACCAGCAACCTCACCGCCTTTGATGACCGGGTCTTCGCCTACCCGGGCCAGGTGCAGTACCCCTGGAACCTGACGGCTTTGGGCACTGCCACGGGTGTGGTCCGGGGCTGGTACGCGGAGTGGACCTTCTCCGGCCTGGAGGTGGCCGCGGGCATCTTTGACCTGCTGGACGCTAGCGACACCGTCCAGTCCACCGGGGCGGGCTTCAAGGTAAGCTACACCGTGAAGTTCTAAGGGCTCCTTGGGCCCTTCCCCCCGCCCCTGGGCGGGGGGTTTTCCTTTGCCCTAAACTAAGGGGATGACCTTCCGCTACCGGGGTCCTGAACCCAAGGGGGACCAGCCCAAGGCCATCGGGGAGCTGGTGGCGGCTTTAAGGGATGGAGAGCGCTACCTGACCCTCCTCGGGGCCACGGGCACGGGGAAGACGGTGACCATGGCCAAGGTCATAGAGGCCCTGGGCCGCCCCGCCTTGGTCCTCGCCCCCAACAAGATCCTGGCGGCGCAGCTCGCCGCGGAGTTCCGGGAGCTTTTCCCGGAGAACGCCGTGGAGTACTTCATCAGCTACTACGACTACTACCAGCCCGAGGCCTACGTGCCGGGCCGGGACCTCTACATAGAGAAGGACGCTAGCATCAACCCCGAGATTGAGCGCCTAAGGCACTCCACCACCCGAAGCCTCCTCACCCGGCGGGACGTGATCGTGGTGGCCTCGGTTTCCGCCATCTACGGCCTGGGGGACCCTCGGGAGTACCGGGCGCGGAACCTAGTGGTGGAGCGGGGCATGGCCTACCCCAGGGAGGCCCTTTTGGAGCGCCTCTTGGAGCTGGGCTACGAGCGGAACGAGATTGACCTGGCCCCGGGCCGCTTCCGGGCCAAGGGGGAGGTCTTGGAGATCTTCCCCGCGTACGACACCGAGCCCATCCGGCTGGAGCTTTTTGGGGACGAGGTGGAGCGCATCAGCCAGGTCCACCCCATCACGGGGGAGCGGCTTCGGGAGCTTCCCGGCTTCGTGCTCTTCCCCGCCACCCACTACCTCTCCCCGGAGGGTCTGGAGGAGATCCTGGCCGAGATCCGCAAGGAGCTGGAGGAAAGGGTCCGCTACTTTGAGGAGCGGGGGGAGGTCCTCTACGCCCAGCGCCTCAAGGAGCGCACCCTTTACGACCTGGAGATGCTCAGGGTCATGGGGACCTGCCCAGGGGTGGAGAACTACGCCCGCTACTTCACGGGCAAGGCCCCGGGGGAGCCCCCTTACACCCTTCTGGACTACTTCCCCGAGGACTTCCTGGTCTTCCTGGACGAGTCCCACGTGACCGTGCCCCAGCTCCAGGGGATGTACCGGGGGGATTACGCCCGCAAGAAGACCCTGGTGGACTACGGCTTCCGCCTGCCCAGCGCCCTGGACAACCGCCCCTTGCGCTTTGAGGAGTTCTTGGAGCGGGTTTCCCAGGTGGTCTTCGTCTCCGCCACCCCCGGGCCCTTTGAGCTCGCCCACTCGGGCCGCATCGTGGAGCAGATCATCCGCCCCACGGGGCTTCTGGACCCCTTGGTGGTGGTGAAGCCCACGGAGAACCAGATCCTGGACCTCATGGAGGGGATCCGGGAAAGGGCGCAAAGGGGGGAGCGCACCCTGGTCACGGTGCTCACCGTGCGCATGGCGGAGGAGCTCACGAGCTTTTTGGTGGAGCACGGCATCCGCGCCCGCTACCTCCACCACGAGCTGGACGCCTTTGAGCGCCAGGCCCTCATCCGGGACCTCCGGCTAGGCCACTACGACTGCCTGGTGGGCATCAACCTGTTGCGGGAGGGCCTGGACATCCCCGAGGTTTCCCTGGTGGCCATCCTGGACGCCGACAAGACGGGCTTTTTGCGGAGCGAACGGAGCCTCATCCAGACCATTGGCCGGGCGGCGCGGAACGCCCGGGGGGAGGTGTGGCTCTACGCCGACCAGGTGTCCGAGGCCATGGAAAGGGCCATCGCCGAGACCAACCGCAGGCGGGCCATCCAGGAGGCCTACAACCGGGAGCACGGCATCGTGCCCGAAACGGTGAGGAAGGAGGTGCGGGCGGTGATCCGCCCCGAGGGGTACGAGGAGGCCGCCTTGGAGCCCCTTTGGGCGGAGGAGGACCTGAAGGAGCGCATCGCCGAGCTGGAGCTCGCCATGTGGCAGGCGGCGGAGGCCTTGGACTTTGAGCGGGCGGCGAGGCTTCGGGACGAGCTTCGGGCCCTCGAGGCCCGCCTCCAAGGGATCAAGGCCCCCGAGCCCGTGCCGGGGAAGAGGAGGCGGAGGAAGCGCTAAATCTTGACGCCTTCCCCGCCTCTTGGTATAGTGCATCCTGCGGTCGGTCCGCGGTAGCTCAGCTGGTAGAGCGGCCGGCTGTTAACCGGTTGGTCGCAGGTTCGAGTCCTGCCCGCGGAGCCAAAAGGGGGCCTGAGGGCCCCCTGGGTCTTTTATTTGGGGGGAAGAGGGGGTATAATCTTTCCCCGTGCGGCCTGCCGGGCCCGGAGAGGAGGTGAAGATGCGCAGGTACGAGGTGAACATCATTCTTAACCCCAACCTGGAGCAAAGCCAGCTCGCCCTGGAGAAGGAGATCATCGCCAAGGCCCTCGAGGCCTTTGGGGCGCAGGTTTTGAAGGTGGAAGAGTGGGGGGTGCGGCGCCTAGCCTACCCCATCGCCAAGGACCCCCAAGGGTACTTCCTCTTCTTCCAGGTGGAGATGCCCGAGGACCGGGTGAACGACCTGGCCCGGGAGCTCCGGATCCGCGACAACGTGCGCCGGGTCATGGTGGTTAAGGCCCAGGAGCCCCTCCTCAGCAAGGCGTAAACTTTTGACATGGCAAGAGGCCTGAACCGCGTATACCTCATCGGCTCCCTCACTTCCCGGCCGGACATGCGCTATACCCCGGGTGGGCTCGCCATCCTGGAGCTCAACCTGGCCGGGCAGGACACCCTTTGGGACGAGTCCGGCCAGGAACGGGAACTCCCCTGGTACCACCGGGTGCGGCTTCTGGGCCGCCAGGCGGAGATGTGGGGGGATGTCTTGGAAAGGGGCCAGCTCCTCTTCGTGGAGGGGCGGCTGGAGTACCGCCAGTGGGAGCGGGACGGGGAGAAGCGGAGCGAAGTGCAGGTGCGGGCCGACTTCATTGACCCCTTGGACGCCCGCGGGCGGGAAACCCAAGAGGACGCCAAGAGCCAGCCAAGGCTCCGCCACGCCCTGAACCAGGTGGTCCTCATGGGCAACCTCACCCGGGACCCCGAGCTCCGCTACACCCCCCAGGGGACGGCGGTGGCCCGGCTGGGCCTGGCGGTGAACGAGCGCCGCCGGGGAGGTGGGGCCGAGGAGGAGAAGACCCACTTCATAGAGGTTCAGGCCTGGCGCGACCTGGCCGAGTGGGCCGGGGAGCTGAGGAAGGGCGATGGGCTTTTGGTGATCGGCCGTTTGGTGAACGACTCCTGGACGAGCTCCAGCGGGGAAAGGCGCTTCCAGACCCGCGTGGAAGCCCTCCGCTTGGAGCGACCCACCCGTGGGCCTGCCCAGACCGGCGGAAGCAGGCCCCAACCGGTCCAGACGGGTGGGGTGGACATTGACGAGGGACTCGAGGACTTCCCGCCGGAGGAGGATTTGCCGTTTTGAGCACGAAAAACGCTAAACCCACCAAGAAGGAGGCGCAGCGGCGCCCCTCCCGGAAGGCCAAGGTGAAGGCCACCCTGGGAGAGTTTGACCTGAAGGACTACCGGAACGTGGAGGTTTTAAAGCGGTTCCTGTCGGAGACGGGGAAGATCCTTCCCCGCCGCCGCACGGGGCTTAGCGCCAAGGAGCAGCGGATCCTGGCCAAGACCATCAAGCGGGCCAGGATTTTGGGGCTTCTTCCCTTCACGGAGAAGCTGGTGCGCAAGTAGGGGGTGGACATGAAGGTCATCCTGCTAGAACCCCTGGAGAACCTGGGCGATGTGGGCCAGGTGGTGAACGTCAAGCCCGGCTACGCCAGGAACTACTTGTTGCCTAGGGGCCTCGCCGTCTTGGCCACGGAGAGCAACCTGAAGGCCTTGGAGGCCAAGATCCGCGCCCAGGCCAAGCGCCTGGCGGAGCGCAAGGCGGAGGCGGAGCGGCTTAAGGAGATCCTGGAGAACCTCACCCTCACCATCCCGGTGCGGGCGGGGGAGAACAAGATCTATGGCTCCGTCACCGCCAAGGACATCGCCGAGGCCCTGGCCCGCCAGCACGGCATCACCATTGACCCCAAGCGCCTCGCCCTGGAGCGGCCCATCAAGGAACTCGGGGAGTATGTCCTCACCTACAAGCCCCACCCCGAGGTGCCCATCCAGCTCAAGGTGAGCGTGGTGGCCCAGTAGGGGCTAGGCCCGGCAGGCCGCGGGGCGGGGGAAACCCCGCCCTTACCCATAGAGCCACCCCGGGCCGAGCTCCTCCAGCCGGGCCACTCCCATGAGGGCCAGGGTGAGCTCCAGCTCGGCCAGGAAGTGGTCTAAAAGGGCGCCCACCCCCTTTTCCCCCCGGAGGGCTAAGGCGTAGACGTAGGGCCGCCCAAGCCCCACCGCCTGGGCCCCCAGGGCCAGGGCCTTCACCGCATCCGCCCCGGTGCGGACGCCGCTATCCATCAAGACGGGAACCTTTCCCCCTGCTGCCTCCACCGCCAGGGGAAGGGCCTTCAGGGCAGCGAGGCTTCCGTCCACTTGCCTTCCCCCGTGGTTGGAAACGTAGACCCCGTCCACCCCCAGGGCCACGGCCTGGGCCACGTCCTCGGGGTGGAGGAGGCCCTTGAGGAGGAGGGGCAAGGCGGTGGCCTCCCGCACCCGGCGCACCTCCTCCCAGGAGAGCTCGGGGAAGGAGTAGGTGGCCACGAAGCGGCGCACCGCCTTTTGCATCTGGGGAAGGCTTAGGCCGAAGCGCTTCCCGGCCCGCCTGAGGGCGAGGAGGTTTTGGAGAAGGGCCAGGGTGGGCCTTGGGCGCAGGCTAGGCCCCTCCAAGGGCTCTTCCAAGGCGGCGCGGAAAGCGGGGTCCGTGAGGTACATGGCGAGGCCCTGCCCCTTGAGGAAAGGGAGGTGGCCCAGTTCCAAATCCCTGGGCCGCCAGCCCAGTTGCACCGTGTCCACGGTGAGGACCACCCCGGCGCACCCCGCCTTTTCCGCCCGGCGGAGGAAGCTTGCCACCACCCGGGGGTCGGTGGAGTGGTAGAGCTGGAAGAAGACCAGGGCTTCGGGGTTTACCCCTTTGGCCGCCTCCACCACCTCCTCCAAGGGGTACGAGGCCTGGTTGGAAACCATAAAGGGGATGCCCCGCTGGGCGGCGGCCCGGACCGCGGCGAGCTCCGCCTCCGGGTGGGCGAGCTCTAGGACGCCGATGGGGGCGAGGAACAGGGGGGCGGCCCAGGGCTTTCCCCACAGGGTGAGCGTGAGGTCCAGGGGCGGGGCGCCCCGGAGCATCCTGGGCCAAAGGGCCACCTGGGCGAAGGCCCGGCGGTTTTGCTCCATGGTGGCCTCGAGGCCCGCCCCGCCCGCCACGTAGGCGAAGGCCTCGGGGGACATGCGCCTTTTCGCCGCCCTTTCCAAGGCCTCGGGGTGCAGGGGCAAAGGCGGTCTTTCCCCAAGGAAGCCCCGCAGGTAGATGGCCTGTTGCACCCTCCTTCCCCACATGGGTTTGCCCGGATTATACTCCGTCCAAATGGAAAGGCAAGTGCTCGTCACCGGGGCAGGAAGCGGCATCGGCCGGGCCACGGCCCGGCGCCTCGCCCAGAGGGGCTTCCGGGTCTACGGCGGGGTGCGCCGGGAGGAGGACGCCGAGGCCCTAAGGGCGGAGGGCATCACCCCCCTTTTTCTGGACGTGACCCGGGAGGAGGACCTGGAGAGGGCCCGGGAGGCCTTGAGGGAAGGGCTCTACGGCCTCGTGGCCAACGCCGGCATCGCCGTGGCCGGGCCCTTGGAGCTCGTGCCCCTTTCCGCCTTCCGCCAGGCCCTGGAGGTGAACGTCCTCGGGGCCTTGGCCACGGTGAAGGCTTTTTTGCCCTCCCTGCGGCAAAGCCGGGGGCGGGTGGTCCTCATGGGCTCGGTTTCCGGCCTGGTGGCCCTCCCCCTCATGGGGCCCTACGCCGCCAGCAAGTTCGCCCTCGAGGCCCTGGCGGACGCCCTCAGGGTGGAGCTTCGCCCCTTTGGCGTCCGGGTTTCCCTCATTGAGCCGGGCTCCGTGGCCACCCCCATCTGGGAGCGCTCCCTGAGGGCGGCCGAGGCCTACCTGGCGCCCCCTCCCCCGGGCACGGAAGGGGTCTATGGCCGCTACCTGGAGGTGGCCCGAAGGCTAGCGGAAAGGAACGCCCGGAGGGGCCTTCCCCCCGAGCGGGTGGCGGAGGCGGTGCTCGAGGCCCTGGAGAGCGAAAACCCCAAGGCCCGCTACCTGGTGGCCCACCCCGCCCGCATCCGGGAAACCCTCCTCCTCAGGCTCCTTCCCACCCCTTGGCGGGACCGGCTCATCGCCCGGTTTCTGGGCTAGGGTTTTGTGGCCCAAGGCTTGGGCCGGGGGCGGGAAAAGGGGTATCCTTAGGCCGTGGAGTTCCGGGTGGAGGACCTCGGCCTGGTGCCCTATGAAGAGGCCTGGGCCTACCAGAAGGCGGTGCACCGGGAGGTGGTGGAGGGCAAGCGCCCCCCCACCCTCCTTCTCCTGGAGCACCCTCGGGTCATCACCCTAGGCCGCAAGGCCACGGGGGAGAACCTCCTCTTCCCCGAGGCGTGGTACCGGGAAAACGGCTTCGCCCTCTACTGGGTGGAGCGGGGCGGGGACGTGACCTACCACGGGCCCGGGCAACTGGTGGGCTATCCCATCTTCCCCGTGGGGCGGGAGGTGCGCCGCTTCCTGAGGCAGATTGAGGAGGCCATCGTCCGGGTGGCCAGGGCCTACGGCATAGAGGCCTACCCCACCCCCGGGTACGCCGGGGTCTGGGTGGGGGAGGAGAAGCTTTGCGCCATCGGGGTGGCGGTGAAGGAGGGGGTGAGCTTCCACGGCTTCGCCCTCAACGTCTCCACCGACCTCAACGACTTTAGCGTCATCATCCCGTGCGGCCTGAAGGGAAAAGGGGTCACCTCCTTGGAAAGGCTTTTGGGCCGGAGGGTCCCCATGGAGGAGGCCAAGGCTAAGGTGGTGGAGGCCTTTGCCGAGGTGTTCGGCCTGGTGCCCAGATGGGAGGGGAAGACGCAACATGAAGCCCAAGTTTGAGGTGGTGGAGCTTTTGGCCCCCTCGGGGGAGGTGGTGGAGCTCAAGGTGGTGAAGCGGGGCCTGGCCCAGGCTCGGCCCGAGCCCGTGGACCGGAACAAGCCCGCCTGGCTTCGCGCCACCCTGCCCACGGGGGCCAAGTACCAAGCCCTGAAGCGCACGGTGGAGGAGCTAAGGCTTCACACCGTGTGCCAGGAGGCCCTGTGCCCCAACGTGGGGGAGTGCTGGACCCACGGCACCCTCACGGTGATGATCCTGGGGGATATCTGCACCCGGGCCTGCAAGTTCTGTGCCGTGCACACGGGGAACCCCAGGGGCCTGGTGGACCCCGAGGAGCCCCGGAGGGTGGCGGAGGCCATCGCCCGGCTCGGCATCCGCTACGTGGTCCTCACCAGCGTGGACCGGGACGACCTCCCCGATGGCGGGGCCTCCCACTTCGCCGCCACCATCCGGGCCATCAAGGAGATGGCGCCTGGGGTGCTGGTGGAGGCCCTCACCCCCGATTTCCAAGGGGACCTTAAGGCGGTGGAGACGGTCTTGGAGGCGGGCCCCGAGGTCTACGCCCAGAACCTGGAAACGGTGCGCCGCCTCACCCCCAGGGTGCGGGACCCCCGGGCGGGCTACGAGCAGACCCTGAGGGTGCTGGCCCACGCCAAGCGGTATAGGCCTGAGGTCCTCACCAAGTCCAGCCTGATGCTGGGCCTGGGGGAGACGGAGGAGGAGATCCTGGAGGCCATGCGCGACCTCCGGGCGGCGGGGGTGGACATCCTCACCCTGGGCCAGTACCTGCGGCCCACCCCGGCCCACCTGCCCGTGGAGCGCTACGTGCCCCCTGAGGACTTCAAGAAGTACGAGGCCTGGGGGTACGAGCTCGGCTTCAAGGAGGTCTTCTCCGGGCCTTTGGTGCGGAGCTCGTACCGGGCGGACCGGGTGTTCCTCGAGGCCACCTCCCGGTAAAATCCCGCCATGACCGCCACGGGAAAGCCTTCCCCCTACCTCTTCCTCCTGGACCTCCTGGCCCTCCTCCTCTTCGCCGCCTCGGGCCTCCTTTCCCACGGCCAGCCCGTGACCCTGGAAGGCCTTGCCCGCAACGTCCTCCCCGTGCTTTTCGTCTGGCTCCTCCTCGCCCCCTTCCTCGGCACCTACCGGAGGCCCAGTTGGCAAAACCTCCTCCTCACCTGGCTCCTCGCCTTCCCCAGCGGGCTATGGCTTCGGCAGATGGTCCTTGGGGGGAGTTTCGGGGTGGGGTTTTTCGTCTTCCTGGGCGTGGCCATGGCCTTTAGCCTCCTTTTCCTCCTCCTCCTCCGGGGCCTCGCCAAGCTCCTAAAGCTCTGGTAAAAAAGGGGCATGGAGAAGGTGGCCTTCCTTGGGCTTGGGGCCATGGGCTACCCCATGGCGGGGCATCTGGCCAAGCGCTTTCCCACCTTGGTCTGGAACCGAACCTTTGAAAAAGCCCTAAAGCATCAGGCGGAGTTCGGCTCGGAGGCGGTGCCCTTGGAGAAGGTGGCGGAGGCCGGGATCCTCTTCACCTGCCTGCCCACCACCAAGGAGGTGGTGGAGGTGGCGGAGGCCCTCCTTCCCCACCTCCGCCCCGGCACCTACTGGGTGGACGCCACGAGCGGCGAGCCCGAGGCGAGCCGGCGGCTTGCGGAAAGGCTTGGGGAAAAGGGCGTCATCTACCTAGACGCCCCCGTTTCCGGGGGCACCGTGGGGGCGGAAAAGGGCACCCTCACTGTGATGATGGGCGGTCCTGAGGAGGCGGTGGAGCGGGTGAAGCCCTACCTGGCCTACGCCGGCAAGGTGGTCCACGTGGGGCCCGTGGGGGCGGGGCATGCGGTGAAAGCCATCAACAACGCCCTCCTGGCGGTGAACCTTTGGGCGGCGGGGGAGGGGCTTGTGGCCTTGGTGCGGCAAGGGGTTTCCGCGGAGAAGGCCCTCGAGGTCATCAACGCCTCCAGCGGCCGCTCCAACGCCACGGAAACCCTAATCCCCCAAAGGGTCCTCACCCGGGCCTTCCCCAAGACCTTTGCCTTGGGGCTTTTGGTGAAGGACCTGGGCATCGCCATGGGGGTGCTGGAGGGGGGTAAGGACCCAAGCCCCCTTCTCCGCCTCACCCGGGAGCTCTACGAGATGGCCAAGCGGGAGCTTTCCCCGGAGGCGGACCACGTGGAGGCCCTCAAGCTCTTGGAGCGCTGGGCCGGGGTGGAAATCCGCTAAGGGAGCCCGGGGCCGAAGCCCCGGGCAAGGCCTAGCGGCTCAGAATGTGGATGGCCTGCTTGTGGAAGGCCTCCGCCGCCTCCATGAGCCCTTCCGAAAGGGTGGGGTGGGCGTGGACGGTGAGGGCCAGGTCGGAGACCGTGGCCGCCATCTCCAGGGCCAAGGTGGCCTCGGCGATGAGCTCCCCCGCCTGGGGGCCCACGATGAAGACCCCAAGGAGGAGGTCCGTCTCCTCGTCCCCCACCACCTTGATAAGCCCCTCCGTGGTCCCCAAGGTGAGGGCCCGGCCGCTGGCGGAAAGGGGGAACCTGCCCACCCTTACCTTGTACCCCGCCCGCTTGGCCTCCTCCTCCGTGAGGCCCACCCCCGCCCACTCGGGGGAGGTGTAGACCACGCTGGGGATCTGGTAGTCAAAGGCGGCGTCCTTGCCGGCGGCGTTCTCCGCCGCCACGATGCCTTCCTTCATGGCCTTGTGGGCGAGGAGGGGAGGCCGGGCCACGTCCCCGATGGCGTAGACCCCGGGGACACTGGTTTCCATCCGGGCGTTCACCCGGACGAAGCCCTTGGCGTCTAGGGCCACGCCCGCCCTTTCCAGGCCCAGGCCCTCCGTGCGGGGCTTGCGCCCCACGGCCACCAGGATCTTGTCCACCACCACCTCCTCCTGCTGGCCCCCTTGGGCGGGCTCCAGGAGGACGTGGAGGCCGTCCTTCTTCTTCTCGTAGCCGAGGGCCTTGGTGCCGGTGCGCACCTTCAGGCCTTCCTTCTCCAGGGCCCGGCGGAGGAGGGCGGCCGTCTCCGGGTCGCCGGCGGGGAGGATTTCCGGCATGTACTCAATGAGGGTCACCTGGGAGCCCAGGCGGTGGTAGACCTGGCCGAGCTCGAGCCCCACCGCCCCGCCCCCGATGACGAGGAGGCGCCCAGGGATGCCCTCCTCCACCCGTAGGGCCCGGGTGGAGTCCCAGACATCCTCCCCAAAGGGGAAGCCGGGGAGGCTTGCGGGCTCACTCCCCGTGGCCAGGATGAGGCTTTTGGCGCCGTAGCGCTCCCCGTTTACCTCCACCTCCTTGGGCCCAACCAAGCGGGCGAAGCCCCGCACGAGCTCCACCTTGTTTCCCTTGAGGAGGCCCGCCACCCCGCCGGTGAGCTTCTTCACCACGCTCTCCCGCCAGGACCCGAGCTTCTTAAGGTCTAGCTCCGGGGCGGCCTTTAGGCCGAAGCCTTCCCCCACCTTCAGGTGGTGCAGGGTTTCGGCGGCGTGGAGGAGGGCCTTGGTGGGGATGCAGCCCACGTTCAGGCACACCCCCCCCACCTCGGCGGCCTCCACCGCCAAGACCTTTAGGCCGAGCTGCGCTCCCCGGATGGCGGCGTGGTAGCCCCCAGGCCCTGTGCCGATGACGATGAGGTCGTAGGTCTTCATGGCGCTATCCTACATTTCCAGAAGGAGCAGGTCGGGGTTTTCCAAAAGCCGGATGACTTCCCGGGTGAAGAGGGCCGCCTCGGCCCCGTCCACCAGGCGGTGGTCAAAGGAGAGGGAGAGGAACATGATGTCCCTCGCTTGGATGGAGCCATCCGGCATGACCCAGGGCCGCTTGCGGATGGAGTGGACCCCCAGGATGGCGGCGTCGGGCAGGTTGATGATGGGGAAGCTCAGGGTGGCCCCCACGCTGCCGATGTTGGTGAGGGTGAAGCTGGAGCCCGTGACCTCCTCGGGGCTTAGGCGTCCTTCCCGGGCCTTGGCGGAGAGCTCGCCGATCTCCCGGGCGAGCTCCAGGATGCTCTTCCGGTCGGCGTCCCGAAGCACGGGGACGATGAGCCCCCTTTCCGTGGCCACCGCCAGGCCGATGTGGTAGTAGCGCTTGTAGACGATTTCCTGCCGCTCCTCGTCCAGGCTGGCGTTGAGCATGGGGTACTTCTTCAGGGCCCGCACCACCGCCTTGACGATGAAGGGCAGGTAGGTGAGCTTGATTCCTTGCGCCTCCGCCTCGGGCTTGAGCCTTTCCCGTAGGGCCACGAGCTCCGTGAGGTCCGCCTCGTCCACGTTTAGGGTGCGCACGGTGTAGAGGTGGCTCTGCCAAAGCCCCTGGGCGATGGCCCGGCGCACCCCCCTAAGGGGCACCCTTTCCTCCAGGTGCTCGTAGCCCTTGGGCGGGGCGTAGCGGGGAGGTGGGGGGAAGGGGGAGGGCGTGGGGGAAGGGGCTTCCGCCTGGGGGGGCATGGGCGAGGCGGCTTTGCGCCTTTCGGCGTAGGCCCGCACGTCCTCCACCCGTACCCGGCCCAAGGGCCCCGAGCCCGGCACCTCTGCGATGGGGATGCCCAGCTCCCGGGCGAGCTTCCGGGCGGCGGGCACCGCCAGGACCCGGCCCCTTTGGCCTGGGGTGGGGGTGGGCTCGCTGGGGGTGGAAAGGAAGGGGTTTTTCACCGCCACCTGGGTGGTGTCCGGTTTGAAGAGGGAGAGGTCTTCCCTTTCCTCCTTGGGGGGGAGGCCCGGCTCCACGATGGAGCGCTCCTCCACCGCCTGCACCGGGGGCGGCTCCTTCGCCATTTCCCCAGGCTCGGCGATGAGGGCGATGGGGGCGTGGACCTTCACCACCTCTCCCTCCTTGGCGAGCTTTTTCAGGAGGACCCCCTCGTAGGGGGAGGGGAGCTCCACGGTGACCTTGTCCGTCATCACCTCCACGAAGGGCTGGTCCTTCTTAAGGTAGTCCCCTTCCTCCACCAGCCACTTCAGGATCTCGCCTTCCACCACGCTCTCGGCGAGTTCGGGCATGAGGATTTCTTTGGGCATAGGCCTCCTTCAGTAGTCTAGCGCCCGCTTGGCGGCGTTAAGGATGCGGGTGACGGTGGGCAAGTAGAGCTTGTCCTGGGCGTAGGGGTAAGGGGTGTCAAACCCCGTGACCCGGATGGGGGGGGCGAGGAGCATGTCCAGGATGTCCTCGGCGATGGTGGCGGCCACCTCGCTCACGAAGCTGGCGTGCCGGGGAGCATCGGAAACGAGGACCACCCGTCCCGTCTTGGCCACGGAGTTCATCACCGCCTCGTAGTCCCAGGGCATGAGGCTCCTTAGATCCAAGACCTCGGCGGAAACGCCCACCTTGGCGAGCTCTTCGGCGGCCTGGAGCACCTCGGGCATCACCGTGCCGTAGCCGATGAGGGTGAGGTCCTTGCCCTCCCGCCTTAAGGCCGCTTTGCCCAAGGGGAGGACGTAGTCCTCCTCGGGCACCTCCTCCTTCACCGAGCGGTAGAGGCGCTTGGGTTCCAGGAAGACCACGGGGTCCTCGTCGCGGATGGCGGCCTTGAGGAGGCCCTTGGCGTCGTAAGGGGTGGAGACGGCCACCACCTTGAGCCCGGCGGTGTGGACGAAGTGGGCCTCGGGGCTTTGGGAGTGGTGGTGCCCGCCCTTCACCCCGCCCCCGGAGGGCATGCGGATGACCAAGGGGGCGGTGAACTGCCCCCCGGAGCGGTAGCGGAGCTTGGCCACCTGGCTCACCAGCTGGTCAAAGCCGGGGAAGATGTAGTCGGCGAACTGGATCTCCGCCACGGGCCTCAGGCCGTGGGCGGCCATGCCCAAGGCCGCCCCCACGATGGCCGCCTCGGAGAGGGGGGTGTCCATGACCCGGTCGGGGCCGTATTTCTGCAAAAGCCCCTCCGTGACCAAGAAGACCCCGCCCCTTTTCCCCACGTCCTCCCCCAGGACCACCACCCGGGGGTCCTTGGCCATCTCCTCGTCCAAGGCCCGGTTTAGGGCCTGCACCATGGTCATGAGGGCCATGCCGCCTCCTAAAGTTCTTCCCTAAGGAGGGCTTCCTGGCGCTTTAGGTGCCAGGGCTTTTCGGCGTAGACGTCGTCAAACATCCACTCGGGGGGCACGGGGCCGGCCTCTTCCGCCTCCCTTAGGCCCTGCTCCAGCTCGGCGCGGATCTCCGCCTTCAGGCTTTCCTCCCACGCTGGGTTCCAAAGCCCTTGGGCCTCGAGGAAGCGCTGGAAGCGGAGGATGGGGTCCCGCTTCCGCCAGGCCTCCACCTCCTCCTTGGGCCGGTAGCGGCTGTCGTCGTCGGCGGAGGAGTGGGGGCCGTAGCGGTAGACCCGAAGCTCCACGAGGCTGGGGCCTTCCCCCAGGCGGGCCCGTTCCACCGCCTCCTTCACCACGTAGTAGCTGGCGAGGACGTCCATCCCGTCCACCAGGTAGCCGGGGATGCCGAAGGCGTGGGCCTTGTCCGCCAGGGTGGGGCTATGGGTCTGGCGGGCGTAGTCCACGCTGATGGCGTAGAAGTTGTTCTCGGCGATGAAGACGGCGGGGGCCCCTTGCACGGCGGCGAAGTTGATGCCGGCGTACCAGTCCCCCTCGCTGGTGGCCCCGTCCCCGAAGGTGCAGACGGCCACCTGCCCCGTGCCCAGGAGCTTCATGCTGATGGCGGCCCCGGCGGCGGGGGGGACGTGGGAGGCGATGGGGCTCGCCACGGTGAAGTAGTTAAGGGCCTTGGAGCCCGGGTGCTCGGGCATCTGGCGGCCCTTGTTGGGGTCGGCCTGGGTGGCGAGCATCTGGCCGAAGAGCTCCTTTAGGGGGATGCCCAGGGCCAGGGCCAGGCCGTGGTCGCGGTAGTAGGGGAAGACCCAGTCAAAGCCAGGGCGGATGGCGTGGGCGATGGCCACCTGGGCTGCCTCGTGGCCGGCGGCGGGGGCGATGAAGCTGGTCTTGCCCGTGCGGATGAGGATGGTGTACCGTTCGTCCAGCATCCGGGCCGCCAGCATGTCCCGGTAGAGCTTCCGGAGCTTCTCCTCGCCGAGGTCTAGGGGGAACTCCCCTAGCCATTCCCCCTTCTCCCCCAAAAGCCTTATGGGCTCTTGGGTGAAGGGCTGAAACCTGCGGGTTTCCTTCACCATAACACCCTCCTTCTGGGCGCTTGTGGCGCCGGGAAGCCCGCCCTGGGTAAGGGCCTGGGCCTCCTTTTCGGGGGTGGGCTTGGCCCCACTTTCCCTTCGCCCCAAGTATACCCCGGTAGGATGGGGGTGTGCGCCTGCGGGTGGTGGCGGTGGGAAAGCCTAGGCTCGCCTACGCCCGGCTTGGGGTGGAGGAGTACGCCAAGCGGATTGGGCGGTATGCGCCCCTCGAGGTCCTCTTCGTCAAGGAGGGGGACCTCCTTTCCAAGGCGGAGGGGCACCGCAAGGTGGTCCTGGACGAGAAGGGGAAGCTCCTCACCACGGAGGGCTTCCTGCGGCTCTTAGAGGGTTGGGAAGGGGAAAGGGTGGCCTTCCTTCTGGGCGGGGCCGAGGGGCATAGCGAGGCGGTGCGGAAGGCGGGGGACTTCGTCCTTTCCCTATCCCCCCTCACCCTCCAGCACGAGCTCGCCCTCTTGGTCCTCATGGAGCAGCTTTATAGGGTCCTCACCCTGAGGGCGGGCCACCCCTACCACCGGCCATGACCTACGAGGCCTTCGTGCGGCTTGTGGAGAGGCTTTGGGAGGAGATCCCGCCCGAGTTCAAGCGGGAGCTCCAGGGGGTGCACGTTTTCCCCGAGGCCAGGCCCGAGCCCGGGCTTCCCGGGGTGTGGCGGCTTGGGGAGTACCTGGACCCAGGCCCCCCTAGCGCCCTGGGGGGCTTTGAGGGCCTGGGGCGGCACATCGCCCTCTACTACGGCTCGTTCAGGGCGGTGGCGGGGCCCGGGTTTGACTGGGAGAGGGAGGTGTGGGAAACCCTTCTGCACGAGCTCCGCCACCACCTGGAGTCCCTGGCGGGGCGGGACGACCTCGTCCGGGAGGACCTCAGGCGCCTGGACGCCTTTCGCCGGGGCGGGCCTCCGGGGGAAGAAGGCTAGGGGCCCCTTCCAGGGGCCGCCGCTCGGCGAAGCCCCCGGAAAGGGGGTGGTAGTGGGCCACCTCGGGCTCCCCTTCTTGCCAGCAGAGGAAGACCACCTCCCCCCCTACCCGGGCGGGGAAGTCCACCAGGCCCCGGTCCAGGTCCTTGAGGAGGACCCCCAAGGAGGCCAGGTAGCGGGCGTCCGCCTCCAAGGAGCCCAGGAGGAAGCGGGCCTCCTCCTCCAGGGCCCTGCGGGCGAGCCCCCGGGCCTCGGGAAGCCGGTCTTGCACCTCCTTGAGCTCCGCCCGGGCCTTGCGCATCTGGGCCAGGACCCGGCGGATCTCCGGCAGGAGGGCGTCCGCCTCTTCCTTGGTGAAGATGCGGGCGAACATACCTGCCCTAATCCTAGCACAAAGGGTGAGGAAAATCTAAGCGCACCTTACTCAATCCCCAGGAGGGCCACCTCCCCCGCCCCCACCCGTACTCCCCCCACGAGGAGGCTCCCGTCGGGGAGGACGGCCTCGGCCACGCCTTCCACGGGGCCCTTGGGGGTTTCCACCCGCACCCGGCGGCCCAGGGTGTAGGAGGCCCGGGCGTAGCGGGGGAGGAAGGCTTCTGGGTCTTCCAAAAGGGGGAGGAGGGCCTCGAGGCGGGCCAAGAACCTCTCCAGCACCTCCCGCCGGGAAAGGGGGGTGAACGCCTGCAAAAAGGCCGCCCCCTCCGGGGCCCAGGCCACGTTCACCCCCACGCCCAGGAGGGCATGGGCCACCTCCTCCCCTTCCGCCTTGGCCTCGAGGAGCACCCCGGCGAGCTTGCGGCCGTCCGGGCTCAGGAGGTCGTTGGGCCACTTGAGCCCCCCCACCCCCACCGCCTCAACGAGGGCGAGGCCCGCAAGAAGGGGGAGGAGGCCTAGGGCAGAGAGGGGGAGGCGGGGCCTTAGGAGGAGGGAGAAGGTGAGGCTCGCCCCAGGGCGGCTTTCCCACCTCCTTCCCCGCCTTCCCCGGCCCCGCTCCTGGACTTCCGCCAGGACCAAGGCTCCCTCGGGGGCCCCCGCCTCGGCCCAGGCTCGGAGGACGTCCTGGGTGCTCCCCACCCGGCCCAGGTAGCGGTAGGGCTTCCCCAGCCTCCCCGGGGGGCGGAAGAGGTGAGGGAGGGGGGTGCCGGGAAGGATGCGGTAGCCTTGGCGGGAAACCTCCACGGGGAAGCCCTCTTCCTGGAGGCGCTTGGCCTCCTTGGAGATGGCGGCCCGGCTCACCCCGAGGCGCCGGGCCAGGGCCTCGCCGCTTTGGAACTCCTCCGTGAGGAGGGAAAGGAGCGCCGGCATCTAGGCCAGTTCCACCTGGGAGAGGTCCCCGAGGATCAGGCGGTGGGCCCGGGGAAGCCCGTTGCGGCTTTGCACCTTGGCCCCTACCCCTAGGATGCTCTCCTGGAGGCGCAGGGCCACGTCTTCCAGGGCGGCGTGGTCCTCGAGGATGGAATACTCCACCTCCGAGCGCACCACCCTAGCCCCCGGTCCCAAGGAGGTGAAGGGCCCCACGTAGGCCCCCTCCACCACTGCCCCTTCCCCGATGAAGGCGGGGCCGATGACGGTGCTCCGGACCACCTTGGCCCCCTTCTCCACCACCACCCGGCCCGTGAGCTCGCTCGCCTCCACCTCGCCCTCCACCCTCGGGGAAAGCTCCTCTAGGAGGAGGCGGTTGGCGTCCAGGAGGTCCTTGGGGCGGCCCGTGTCCTTCCACCAGCCCAAAACCTCCACCCCCACCACCTCCCTGCCCCGGTCAATGAGGCCTTGGATGGCGTCCGTGATCTCGTACTCCCCCCGGGCGGAGGGCTTGAGGTCCTGGATAACCTCCAAGACCTCGGGGGTGAAGACGTAGACCCCGGCCACGGCCAGGTCCGAAGGGGGCTCTTGGGGCTTTTCCAAAAGCCTCACGACGCGGTTTCCCCTTAGCACCGCCACCCCGAACTGCCTCGGGTCCTCCACCCGCACCAGGGCGATGACGGCGCTCACCCCTTCCCGGAAGGCCGCCACGAAGGGGCGGATGCCCTTTTGGAAGAGGTTATCCCCCAGGTAAAGGACGAAGGGGCTGTCCCCCAGGAAGTCCCGGGCCACGGCCACGGCGTGGGCCAGGCCCTGGGGCTCCTCTTGGAGGACGTAGCGCACCCCGTAGCCCGTGAGGGCCTCGCGGATGTCCTTTTCCGTTTCCGGGGAGACCACCACCCCGATCTCCTCTATGCCCGCTTCCCGTAGGTTCTCCACGGCGTAGTGGATGATGGGCCGGCCCGCCACCCGGATCACGGGTTTCGGGCGGGTGTGGGTGAGGGGGCGGAGCCTCGTGCCCCGCCCGGCGGCCAGGATGAGCCCCTTCATGGGCCGAAGTATACCCCGTACAATAAAGGGGGACATGTCCAGCGCCCTTACCCGGGTGGCCTACGCCTACGACCGCCTTAGGGCCTACCCGCCCGAGGTGGCGGGCCGCATCGCCACCGCCATCGCCCATGCGGTCTCCGGCCGGGGGGAGGAGCCCGTGCTTCTGGAGCTCGGCGTGGGCACGGGGCGCATCGCCCTGCCCCTCATCGCCCGGGGCTTTCCCTATATCGCCCTGGACGTGAACCCCGCCATGCTGGAGGTCTTCCGCCAGAAGGCGGCGGGGGTGATGCGCAAGGTGCGCCTCTTGGAGGCGGACGCCCGGGCCATCCCCCTACCCGAGGAGAGCGTTCACGGGGTCATCGTGGTCCACCTTTGGCACCTCCTCCCCGACTGGCCGAAGGCCTTGGCGGAGGCCCTAAGGGTGCTGAAGCCGGGGGGAGCGCTTTTGGAGGGCTGGGACCAGGTGGAGGCGGAAGCGGACTATGCCCTCCAGGAGCGCTGGCGGGCCTTGGTGGCAGAGGAGGGCGTGCGGGTGGAAAGGGGCCTCCACCAGAGGCGCCTCGCTGAGGTGGAGGAGGCCCTGAAGCGCCTGGGCCTTAAGCCCAAGGCCCGGCAGGTGGTGGCCTGGCGGGAGGAGCGCACGGTGCGGGAGGCCTTGGAGGCCCTGGAGGAGCGGCTTTACTCCTTTACCCAGGCCGTGCCCGAGGCGGTGCACGCCAGGGTGTTGCCCAAGCTCAAGGCCTGGGCTGAGGCGGAGTTTGGCGGCTTGGACCATGCTTTCCCCGTGGAAAAACGCTTTTTCCTGCGGGTGACCCGCTTGGGCTAGGTATCCTGGCCTTATGCGGAAGCTAAGCGTGCGCACGCCCGAAGAGGGGCTGGTGAACATCACGGGGCTCGTGGAGGCGGCCTTGGAGGGGCACACGGGCCTCGTCTACCTCTTTGTGCCCCACACCACCTGCGGCCTCTTGGTCCAGGAAGGGGCCGACCCCGATGTGGCCCACGACCTCCTCGCCCGCTTGGACGAGCTTGCCCCCCGCTTCCACCCCAAGGACCGGCATGGGGAGGGCAACACCCACGCCCACCTGAAAAGCCTCCTCACCGGGGTGCACCTCCTCCTGGTGGCCGAAGGGGGCAGGCTTCGCCTGGGGCGCTGGCAGCAGGTCTTCCTGGCGGAGTTTGACGGGCCGAGGGTGAGGGAGGTCTGGGTGAAGCTCCTCTAGACCCACCGCACCTCCTGGACGCTCTTTACGCTCCGGATGGCCTGGGCCAGGGCTTCCCGCTCCCCGTCCTGCACGGTGAGGCGGAGCCTTATGCGGGCGATGGGCCCTAGGATGCGGGTTTCCGAGCCCAAGGCGCTTTTCCCCGCTTCCGCCACCACCTGCATCACGTCCCTCAGGAGGCCCGCCCGGTCCTGGGCCAGGACCTCGAGGGTGGCCACCTTCCCCCCCACCCCTTCCCAATAGGCCCCGATGACCCGGTCCGCCTCCGGCCCCTGGAGGATCCGCCTTAGGTTGGGGCAGTCCGCCCGGTGGACCGTAACCCCCCGCCCCCGGGTGATGAAGCCCAAAATGGCGTCCCCCTTCATGGGCTCGCAACAGGAGGCCAGGCGGATGGGGGCCTGGAGGTCCTGTTCCAAGCGGATGCCCCACTCGTTCTTGGGGGTGGGCTTTGGCTTTTCCGGCTTGAGGAGGGCCTGGGGGTAGAGCTTCTCCGCCACCTGCTTGGGGGTGAGGCGGTTTAGGGCCAGGGCCAGGTAGAGCTCCTCCGGGGAAGGGGGGAGGCCCAGGCGTTTGGCCGCTTCCTCCAGCTGGCTATCGGTGGGCTTGGGGAGGCCTTTGCGCTTCAGGTAGCGCTCCAGGAGGCCCTGGCCCCTTTCCAGGGTTTCCTGGCGCTCCTGGGTGCGGAAGTACTGCCGGATCTTGCTTTTGGCGCTCCGGGTCTTGGCGAACTCCAGCCAGCCCTTGGAGGGGTGGGCGTTTTTGGCGGTGAGGATCTCCACGATCTCCCCGTTCTGGAGCTCGTAGGAGAGGGGAACGATGCGCCCGTTGACCTTGGCCCCCACCATGTGGTGCCCCACCTCGGTGTGGATGTGGTAGGCGAAGTCCACCGGGGTGGCGCCCTTGGGCAGGTTGATGATCCGCCCCTTGGGGGTGAAGACGAAGACCCGGCCCCCCAGGAGGTCGCGGGTTACCGCCTCCACGAACTCCCGGGAGCTGCTGAACTCCTGTTGCCACTCCTGGATGCTCTTAAGCCAGGAAACCCGGCGCTTGATCTCCTCGGGGTCGGTGAGGCCCTCCTTATAGAGCCAGTGGGCGGCGATCCCGTACTCGGCGATGCGGTGCATCTCCCGGGTGCGGATCTGCACCTCCAGAGGAAGGCCCTCTAGGGCGATGACCGTGGTGTGGAGGCTTTGGTAGCCGTTGGGCTTGGGCACGGCGATGTAGTCCTTGACCCGGCCCGGGATGGGCTGCCAGAGGGCGTGGACCAGACCCAGGACGTGGTAGCAGACCTGCTTCTCCCTTAGGGCCCGGCCCTCCTCCGTGGGGCTCGGCCTGGGGTCCAGGATGACCCGCACCGCCAGGAGGTCGTAGATCTGCTCCAGGGCCTTCTTCTCCCGCTCCATCTTCTTCCAGATGGAGTAGAGGTGCTTGGGCCGGCCCGTGACCTCAAAGCCCTGAAGCTGGGCCTGGAGGAGCTCGTCCTGCCTTAGGGCCTCCTCGAGGGCGGCCATGGCCTTTTTGACCAGGCGTTCCCGGGCCTCTTGGGTTTCCTGGATGCGGGAAAGGAGGGACTGGTAGGCCTCGGGGTGGAGGTAGCGGAAGGAGAGGTCCTCCAGCTCCCACTTCAGTTGCCCCATTCCCAGGCGGTGGGCCAGGGGGGCGTAGATCTCCAGGGTTTCCTGGGCGATGCGCTTTTGCTTTTCGGGGGGCATGAACTCCAGGGTGCGCAGGTTGTGCAGGCGGTCCGCCAGCTTCACGATGATGATGCGCACGTCCTCCGCCATGGCGATGAACATCTGGCGGAGGTCCTCGGCCCGCTTCTCCTCCCCCTCGAGGTTGGCCAGCTTGTAGAGCTTGCTGACCTTGGTTTCCCCCTCCACGATGCGGCGCACCGCAGGACCAAAGCGCCTCTCCAGTTCCTCCGGGGCCACGCCGCAGTCCTCCAGGGTGTCGTGGAGGAGCCCCGCCGCCACGGTGTCGGCGTCCATGCGCAAGGAGGCTAAGATCTCCGCCACCGCCACGGGGTGGGTGATGTAGGGCTCCCCGCTTTTGCGCACCTGCCCCCGGTGGGCCGCTTCGGCAAAAAGGTATGCCTCCCTCACCTTCGCCCGGTCCTCCGGGGGAAGGTATTCTAGGTGGGGTTCCAGTTTTTCCCAAAGGGCCGGGGCGCTGACCACTATTTTTAGTCTAGCACCCCCTAGGCGGAAAGCTCCAGGAGGAAGGCAGAAAGGCTCGGCCTCTCCAGGATGGCCACCAGGGTCTTTCCAGCTTTAGGAGCGAGGACCAGGGCTTTCTCCCCGAAGAGCACGGCCACGGGCCCCCGCTTTTGCCCCAGGCTTTGGTCCATGCGGTCCAAGGCTTCCTTAAGGCCCAAAAGGGGTTCCTTGGGCAGGGGCAGGGGGTCATCCAGGAACCCTAAGGCCTC
This sequence comes from Thermus hydrothermalis, assembly GCF_022760925.1. Classification (NCBI taxonomy): domain Bacteria; kingdom Thermotogati; phylum Deinococcota; class Deinococci; order Thermales; family Thermaceae; genus Thermus; species Thermus hydrothermalis. Next base: position 131,278 of record NZ_JAKTNT010000003.1, read on the forward strand.
CACCCCGGGTAGCCGGAGCCGGGCCAGGGGGTCTTCTCCCGGGGCCAGGGCCCCGAGGAGGGCCTCGAGGTCCTCCCGCCCGATCTCCTTGAGCACCGCCTGGGCCGCCTCCTTCTCCCGCTCCAGTTCCCTTAGGAGGCCCTCCGCCTCGTTCAAGGTCTTTTCCACCTGCAGTAGCCCTTTGGGCCCCAGAAGGGGAAGCCTTTCCTTGGCGCCTTGCAGGAAGGAAAGGAGGGGCTTTAGGCGGCGCCGGGTTTCGCTTTCAAACCCCTGGAGTTGGGCCTCCTTTTGGAAGAAGGCGGTGAGGCGGGTCAGAAGCTCCTCCCGCTTGACCTCTAGCTTTCGCCTTAGAGCCTGCAGGGCCCGGGCGATGGGGGTGGGGTCGGGGAGGGCTTTGCGCTTTTCCTCCTCTATGGCCTTTAGCACCGCCTCGCCGCCGAAGCCGGCGAAGCGCTCCGCCAGCACCTGGAGGCGAGAAAGCTCGGCTAAGGCCCTTTCCCGGGCCTCCGCCCGGGCTTGGGCCAGGCGGCCTTGCAGGCCGGGAAGGTCAGGGAGCTTGCCCTCGGCGAGAAGCCGCTCTGCCTCCGCCACCGCCTCCCCGAGCCCCAGGGCCTCGGCCTCGGGTTTGAGGACGAGGAGGGCCCTTTTGGCCTCTTCTAGCTTGGCCTTAAGGGCTTCGCTTTCCCCTTGGGATTGGAGGAGGGCGGCGTACCGGGTGCGGATTTCCGGCAACGCTTCCGCAAGGCCTTCCTTGGGCAAGGCCTTGAGCTCCTCCGCCAGGGGGATGAAGGCCTCCCCCTTTTCGGCAAGTTCCCTCAGAAGGGCTTTCCGCTCCTCTTCCAGGCGGGCCTCCTCCTCCGCCTTCCTCTGGGCCTCCTCCTGGAGGCGCCTTAGGCCCTCCTCCAGGGGGGTGAGGTCGGGGTAGCCCCCTTCCTGGAGGGTTTCCTCCGCCAGGCGCAAGGCGCTTTCCAAGGGGGCTTTGGCCGCTTCGGGAAGGGGAAGCGCCCGGAGGGCTTCCTCCAGTTGGATGAGCCGGGCGCGTTTCTCCGCCCGGAGGTTTTTCTCCGCCTCCGCCAGGGCCTCTTCCAGGGCCTTTAGCCTCTCCCCGGCGGGGGTTCCCGCTTCCAAGAGGGCCTGGACCTCGGCGAGCAGGGGGCTCACCGTGGTCCTTTCCAGGAGGTGGGCGTGGCGGGCGAGGAGGTCTTCTAGCCTGCGCTTTTCCTCTTCCACCTCCAGGGCCTGGATGCGCTGGCTTGCCTCCTCGGACAGGGGCCCTAGGTCAATGACCAGATCCCCTTCCAGCTCGCTCGCCTCCTCCACGGTGAGGAAGACGTCCGTGGGGTGCTTGGGCGTTTCGGGGGAGCTTTCTTGGGTCTCAAAGACCATCTCGGGCAAGGTGGGGGCCCGCACGGCGCTGGACTCCAAAAACTTCCGGAGCTCTAAGGCCAGCGCCCTCGCCCGCTCCACCTCCGCTTGGGCCAAAAGCCCTTCCCGGTGGGCTTGGCGGATGGTATCCAGGAGGCTTTCCAGCCTCCGCACCTTGGGGCCTCCCAGGTGGCGTACCCTTTCTAGGCTTTCTTCCAGGTGGGCCAGGTCCTTGGCCTGGCGCAGGAGGGCTTCTTCCGCCTTTTCCTCCAAAGCCTCCAAAAGGGCCTTGGCCTCGGCCAGGAGGGCGGGGTCTTTCCCTTGGCGCAAGCGGTTGGCCAAGGCCCGGAGCCTGGCCACCTCCGGCCAGTCCACGTAGAGGCCGAAGCGCTTTAGGCCCAGGTCCAGGCCTTCCAGGTCCAAGGGGGCTTCCCGTATCCTTTCTAGGGTATCCTCCACCACCCGCCGGGCTTCCTCGGGCCTCAAGCGGGCCTGGAGCTCGCGGAAGACGAGGCCTTTTAGGAGGAACTCCCCGTCCTTGGGGGTGAGCTCTGCCGGGCGCTTGCCCAGGCGCTTGAGGCCTTCGTCCAGCACCACCTCGGCCCTAGGGCCCAGGTGGGGTTGGAGCGCCTGTAGGATCTCCTTGTAGACCTCCGGCATCCCCTTTAGCCTACACCCTTTCCAGGCGCAAGGGTTCGCCGAAGTAGAGCTTCTGGTGGGGGAAGGGGATCTCTATGCCCTCCTGGTCCAGGCGCTTCTTGATGCGGCGGCGGAACTCCCGGGCCACGGCCCACTGCTGGGCGGGCTTGGTGTTGAAGAGGACACGGATGACCACACTGGAGTCTCCCAGGGCCTGCACCCCCAAGACCTCGGGGGGCTCGGTGAAGCGCTCCCGCCACTCGGGGTCTTGGTGGAAGCGCTCCACCTCGTCCCGGAAGACCTCCAGGACCCGGTCAATGTCCTCCTTGTAGGCCACCCCTACGTCCACCACCGCCCGGCTCCACTCCTGGGTGAGGACGGTGACCTGGCGCACCTCGGAGTTGGGGAAGAAGTGGACGCGGCCCTCGAGGTCCCTCAAGACGGTGATCCTTAGGGTGAAGCGCTCCACCTGTCCACCCACGTTGCCGATCTGGACGATATCCCCCACCCCGTACTGGTCCTCCAGGAGGATGAAGAAGCCGTTGATGAAGTCGCGGATCAGGTTTTGCGCGGCGAAGCTCACCGCAAGCCCCGCCACCCCCGCCCCCGCCAGAAGGGCGGTGACGTTAAGGCCTAGGTTGGAGAGGAAGAAAAGCCCCCCCAGGACCAGGATGACCACCTTGAGGGCGGACTCGGCCACGGCCCTCAAGGTCTTGCGGCGCACCGCTTCCCGGGTGAGCTCGTCCCCTTCAGGTTCGGGAAGGTGGCCCAAGAGGACCGGGGTCAGGCGGTAGGCCAGGTAGGTGAGGGCGAGGACGCTTAGGCCCGCTACCCCCTTGGCCCCAGCCCAGCGCACCAAGCCTTCCCCCCAGGTGCGGAAGGGTTCGTGGGGAAGGCCCAGGGCGTGGACCAGGTAGGAAAACCCAGCCAGAGCCAAAATCCCCCACCAGAGGAGGCCCAAAAGCCGAAAGAAGGCGTCGTCCCGCTTCCCGGGTACCGCCTCGGCCAAGGCGGCGAAGAGCCTTCCGCCCAAGCGGCCTAATACCGCCACCACGAGCAGGACTAAGACGATCTGCAACAGGCTCATGTAAGGGACTATACCCCAGGGGTATAGTGAGAAGCATGGAAGGCCACGTACCCGAGCCCACCTTCACCCTCGAGGGCTGGCACGTCCTGCACGACTTCCGCCACCTGGACTTTGGGGCCTGGTTGGGCGCCCCCAAGGAGGAGCGGCTTGCCGCCTGGGAGGAGCTAAAGGCCATCCTCGCCGCCTGGCGGGAAGTGGAGGCCGAGGGGCGGGGTACCTACGGCGTCTACCAGGTGGTGACCTCCAAGGCGGACCTCCTTTTCCTCAACCTAAGGGAGAGCCTGGACGCCCTTTTGGCCGTGGAGGAGCGCCTGAACAAGAGCCGCTTCGCCCGCTACCTCCGGCCCGCCTACGGCTTTTACTCCGTGGTGGAGCTGGGGAGCCAGACGGGCCCCCTGGACCCCGAGGCCCCCTACGTCAAGCCCCGCCTCACCCCCCGGGTGCCCAAGGGGGGCTATGTCTGTTTCTACCCCATGAACAAGCGCCGCCAGGGGCAGGACAACTGGTACATGCTCCCCGCCCAAGAAAGGGCCTCCCTCATGAAGGCCCACGGGGAAACGGGGAGGAAGTACCAGGGGAAGGTGATGCAGGTCATAAGCGGGGCTCAGGGCCTGGACGACTGGGAGTGGGGGGTGGACCTCTTTAGCGAGGACCCCATCCAGTTCAAGAAGATCGTTTACGAGATGCGCTTTGACGAGGTTTCCGCCCGCTTTGGCGAGTTCGGGCCCTTCTACGTAGGGAAGTACCTCTCGGAGGAGGCCTTGGCCCGCTTCCTGGAGGTGGGCTAGATGGTCCATAGCTTCGCCCTCTTCCGCCTCCTCCCCGAGTTCCGCCGCCTCGAGGCCGAGCACCAGGAGCACCTCAAGGAGGACTTCGCCCTTTTCCTCGCCCGCTGGCAGGAGCGGGAGGGGTTTTTGGCGGTGTATAGCCTGGTGGGGCTGGCGGCGGAGGCGGACCTCCTCCTCTGGCAGGGGGCGGAAAGCCCCAAGGCCTTCCAGGCCTTCCGCCGCGAGGCGAACCGCACCCGCTTCCTGGGCTTCTTGGAGCCCGTGGGGCTCTACCTGGACCGGGGGGAAGGGGTGCCTTCCGGGGAGGCCCTGGCCCTATTCCCCTATGGCCTCGAGGCCCCCATCCCCGAGGGGCTAAGGGCCTTCCGGGGGGAGAACCTCCTGGCCCTGGAAGGACCCCTGGAGGCCCTTTTCCCCCTCACCCTGAGGGAAGGGGGGTACCTGGGCGTGCGCCGTACCCCTAGGGAGGCCTTGGACGAGCTATAGGGCCGCCCAAAGGGCCAGGCCCCCAAAGAGGAGGAGGCCCAAAAGGAGGGTGAGGAGGGCCGCCTTCCGCGTCTTGCCGAAGAGGAGGCTTAGGAGAAGGCCGCTCAGGCTCACCAGGGCCAGGAAGAGGGCGGATAGGTCCAGGACCCACCGCCAGGCCCCCGGGGTGTCCCGCCCCTTGTGTAGGTCGTTTAGGGCCGCCACCAGACCGGCCTCCGTGACGCTTAAGGTGTAGGCGCCGGTCCTGGGGTCTACCTGGGCGTCGGCCCCGTAGCCGGGGGCCCGGAAGGAAAGCCAAGCCAACCCCCCGCTTTCCCCGCGCTCCGCCACCCGGCCCCGGAGCCCCAAGGCCCTCAGGTCCTCCGCCAGGGCGAGCCAGTCCATGCCTTCCCCTTGGAGGTAGGGGGCGTGGGGGAGGGTGCCGGAAACCTTCCGCACCCTCCCTTCCCCGAACCACTCGGGGTGGTTCAGGGTGAGGCCCGTCACGGCGAAGAAGAGGATGGAGAGAAAGGCCAGGAGGGAAAGGTAGAGGTGGAGGGTCCGGGCCCAGGCGTAAAGCCGGGCCCGTAAGGGGCTCGCCCCGCTTCTAGGCCTTCCGGCCGTAATCAAGGCGCACCTCCTTGAGTTCCCCCTTTAGGGTATAGCTCTTTTGGAAGGGGGTTTCGGCCACCTCCACCTTCTCGCGGAAAAGCTCGTAGGGCCCGTGCTCCCGGGCGTACTCTACGCAGACGTAATAGCTCCCCTGGGCCACGGTGCGGCCCCCTTCGTCCTTGCCGTCCCAGGCCAGGGTGTAGCGCCCCGGGGGGCGGGTGGGGCCGGAGAGGGTGCGCATGCGCGCCAGGTCCCCCAGGGCGAAGTAGCGCCGTAGCTCGTTCCACCACCTTTCCCCCTTCCCGGGCATCAGGAAAAGCCCCAGGGTGCGCACCAGGTTGCCCCGCTCGTCCTCCACGTACACCGCCACGTAAGGGGCGCGGTAGCGGAAGCCGCCGCCCTCGTAGGCGAAGCTCACCCGGAGCTCCATCCCTTGGGGCCAGGGCTTCCCCTGGGCCCGGGCCATCCCTAGGGCCAAAACCCCACCCAAAACCCGCCTGAAAAAGCTCCTCCGGCTATAGTAGCGCTTGAGCATCCTTCCCTCCCTCTGGGCCAGTTACGGGGCCTTCCCCGGTGAAGAGCACCCCCTGGGCCCGGAAGCGGGCGAGCACCGGGAAACCTTCCCGCCCCAGGACGAAAAGGGCCTTGGCGAGGCCGTCCGCCAGGCAGGCGGAAGGGGCCAGGACCGTGGCCTGGAGCCCGGGGGCGGGCCTCCCCGTGCGGGGGTCCAGGAGGTGGGCCCCCTTGTGGCGCACGCCGCTCGTGGCCACCCCGCCTTGGGTGAGGCGGAGGTGGAAGGCGGGCGGGGCGTTGTCGGGGCCCAAGGGGTCTTCCACCAGGACCTGGGCGAGGCCCGGTCCCTTTCGGGCTAGATCCCCGCCCAGGTTCACCAGGGCCGCCCGGGCCCCCGCCTTCAGGGCGGCCTCCGCCGCCTTGTCGGCGATGTAGCCCTTGGCGAGGCCGTCCAGGTCCAGGGGGGCGAGGACCTCCACCTCCTCGCCTAGGAAGCGCAAGGCCTCCCCCCCGTGGCGGGGGGCGGGGTGGAAGGCGCCCCCCGTGGCCTCTTGGAGGCTTAGGGCCAGGAGGAGGACCTCCCGCATTTCCGGGCTTGGCCTACCCCCGCCCTGGCGCACCAGGCGGACGAGCTCGCTTTCTTGGTGGCGGCTGAAAACGCCTTCCAGGCGGCGCACCTCCGCTAGGGAGGCCCTTAGGACCTGGTTCTGGAGGGGCCAAGGGGCTTCCACCTGCACCTCCAGGAAGCTTCCCAAGACCCCTTCCCACCTGGCCCCGTACCGGCCCATGGCCTAAAGGGTAGGGGCGGGCGGTTAGGCGGGTGTTAGCGGGATAACCCCCGGCTAACCCGCCTGGCCCATACTGAGGGCGTGCAGGTGCTCCTCTTGGAGGACGAGCCCCACTTGGGCCGGGCGGTGGCGGGGGCCTTGGCCGCCCAGGGGTATGGGGTGCGCTGGGCCAAGGGGCTTGGGGAGGCCCGGGAGGCCTTCTTGGAGCTGGAGCCCGACCTCATGGTCCTGGACGTGCGCCTGCCCGAGGACCCGGACGGGGGCTTCCGCTTCGCCGGGGAGGTGCGGGAGGCGGGCTACAAGGGGCCCATCCTCTTCCTCACGGCCCGGGATGCCCTGGAGGACCGCATCCAGGGCCTGGACCTGGGTGGGGACGACTACCTGGTAAAGCCCTTCCACCTGGAGGAGCTTCTCGCCCGGGTGCGGGCCCTTCTCCGCCGGGCCTCCGAGGTGAAGGGGAGCCGGGTGCGCCTGGGGGCTTTGGAGGTGGACCTGGCGGGGCGGGCGGTCTTTTGGGAGGGCAAGCGGGTGGACCTTTCCCTGAAGGAGTTCGCCCTATTGGAGCTTTTCCTCCTGCACCCGGGGCGGGTCTTCGCCCCGGAAGAGGTGGCCGAGAGGGTGTTTGGGGATGGGGAAAAGGTGGGGGCGGTGAAGGTCTACGTGCACTACCTGCGGCAGAAGCTCCATCCCGGGGTGGTGCGCACCGTGCCCGGGGGGTACCGGCTTGGGGATGAGCCTTAGGACCCGGCTTGCCCTCTTCTTCGCCCTGGCCATCGGCCTTGCCCTCCTCTTCCAGGGGGCCTTGAGCTACGTGGCCTTTAAGCGCCTGGTGGAGGCGGATCTGGACCGGTCCCTCCTCTTCTATGTCCAGGCCCTGGCGGAGGGCCGGCGCCCGCCGAGGGGGGAGTTCGCCTTCCGCCTGGTGCATGGGGAGGCCCGGCAGGCGAGCGCCAACTTCCCCGACCTCCCCGAGCTTCCCCCGGGGGCCTACTGGCGGGAGGGGTGGCGGGTTCTGGTCCTCGAGGTCCCAGGGGGGACCCTCACGGTGGCCCGCTACGATCCCGGGGCGGCCTTCGCCTTAAGCCGCTTCCGCCTGGCCCTTTTCGGGGTGGGGGGGCTCCTCACCCTCCTTTTCGCCCTGCTGGCGGGAAGCCTGGCGGGGGCCGCCCTCAGGCCCCTGGCCCGCCTCACGGGGGTGGCGCGGCGGGTGGCGGACTCCCAGGACCTCTCCCTGCGGGTGGTCCCCGAGGGCGGGGGGGAGCTCAAGGCTTTGGCCGAGGCCTTCAACCACATGCTGGAGCGCCTCGAGGCCTTCCTGGACCGGGAAAGGCGCTTCACCCGGGACGCCGCCCACGAGCTCAGGACCCCCGTGGCCGCCGCCCTCGCCCAGGTGGAGGCGGCGGAGAAGGGCTACCTCTCCCAGGAGGAGGCCCTCCTCGCCGCCAAGGAGGAGCTTCTCCGCATGAAGCGCCTGGTGGAGGCCCTCCTCGTCCTCGCCCGGGAGGGAAGGGTGGAGCGGGTGGTCCTGGACCTGGCCGCCTTGGCGCGGGAAGAAGCGGCAGCCTTCGGCGTGCCCTACGAGGGGCCGGATAGCCTTCCCTTTAGGGGCGACCCCCTCCTCCTCGCCCAGGCCCTGAGGAACCTCCTGCAAAACGCCCTCCTCCACGGGGAGGGGAAGGGGGTGCGGGTGGTCTTGGAGGCGGGGGAGAAGGAGGCCCTCCTGGGGGTGGTGGACCAGGGCCCGGGGATGCCGGAGGAGGCCCGGAAGGAGGCGGGCCGCCCCTTTTTGCGGGCCTCGAGGGCCCCTGGGGAGGGCCTGGGCCTTTCCGTGGCCAAGAAGGTGGCAGAGGCCCACGGGGGGAGGCTGGAACTCCTGCCCAACGCCCCTTCGGGCCTCGTGGCCCGCTTGGTCCTCCCTATAACCGGGGCCTAACCCAGGGGAGCTAGCTTTGGGGTGGTATGCCAAGGATATGGAGTCTTCTCCTCCTTTTTCTCCCCGCCCTGGCTCAGGGGGTGGACCTTAGGGCTTGGGTGCGGGAAAGCCCCGGCTACCAGGCCCTTCTTTTGCAGAAGGGCCAGGCCGAGGCCGCTTGGGAGGCGGCGCAAAAGGGGCTTGTCCCCACCCTTTCCCCCCAGGGGAGCTATAGCCGGAGCCTGTTGGGGCAGGAGAGCCTCGCCCTGGGCCTCGGGGGGAGCCTGGCCCTTCCGTGGGGGCAGGCCCAGGGCAGCCTAAGGGAAGCGGAGATTACCTACCGGCAAGCGCTTCTGGACTTCTTGTCCCAGGGAAACGCCCTCTTCCAAACGGCCCTTTCCCAGTATCTGGACGCTTACCTGGCTGCTTTGGACCAGGCGCTGGCGCAAAAGCGCCTGGCTTGGCGGGAAGCCCAACTTAGGGCGGTGAGGGACCAACGGGAAAAGGGCCAGGCTACCTTTCAGGACCTCTTGGAGGCGGAGGGCAATCTGGCGGAGGCCCAGGCGGAAGCCCTGCGGGCGGAGCTCGCCCTTGGCCTGGCCCAGGCCCGGCTAAAGGCCACTTTGGGCCGGGAGGTGGTTGCAGGGGCCTTACCCCTTTTCCCTCAAGGAATTCCCTCCCTGGAAGAGGTTTTGGCCCGACGGGACAAGCGGCCCGACGTGCGCAAAGCCCAACTTGCGGTGGAGGAAGCGGAGGTGGCCTTGGCCCAAGCCCAATGGGAGCGGTTCTTCCCCGAGGTGTCCTTGGGCCTTACCGCCCAGGAGGGCAACGCCGCCTTGTCCCTTGGGCTCAACCTAAAGGCGGGAACCCTCACCTATGGGGGCCAGTATGCCTTCCAGGGACAAGGAACAGGAGGAGTATCCTTCCAGGTCCAGGCGAGCTTCCCCCTCCTGAACCCAGGCCAGGATGCCCAGCTTTCCTTGAGGGAGAAAACCCTTACCCAAGCCCGTCTTACCTTGGAAAGCGCAAAGAGGGCGGCCGAGTTGGATCTTCGCTCCAAGCACCAAGCCCTCCTTCAAGCCCAAGCCCAGGTGGATGTGGCCACCAAAGCCTTGAGCGCAGCGGAGAACTCTTGGGAGGTGGCCAAGGGGCGGCTCCAGGCGGGAACGGGAACCGCTCTAGAGGTCATGCAAGCGGAGGTGGGCCTCCTCCAGGCCCGCCGCACCCTGGAGGGGGCCAAGGCCGCTTTCCTCCAGGCCTATTACGCCCTTTTGGATGCCATGGGGGAAGACCTTGTGGGAGGTGGGGAATGAAGCGGATCCTGGTGGTGCTCTACGCGGGAAGCTTAGCTTTGGCACAAGGTTTGAGTTTTCAGGAGGCCTGGCAACAGGCTCTTAGGCAAAACCCTTCCTATCAGAACGCCCTTCTGGCCCGGGAAAGCGCCCGGGTGGAGCTTCAGGCCCTGGAGGCGGACCCGAGCACGCTCATCCTCCCCCTCACCCAAGCGAGGCAGGCCTTGGCCTTGGCGGAGGTTCAGGTGGAGGCGAGCCGTTTAAACCTGCTTCAGACCCTCCTTTCCGCCTACACTGCGCTCTTGGAGGCCCAGGCCAACGAGGAGGTCCTCAAGGCCAACCGGGCCCTGGCGGAGCGCAACCTACAGATTGCCCGGGCCCGGCGCCAAACGGGCAACGCCACGGACCTGGACGTGGCCAAGGCGGAGGCGGCCTTAAAATCGGCGGAGATCGCCCTCCAAAATGCGCAAGCCCAGCGTCCCGCTCTCCTCAAGGCTCTGGAGGCGGCGCTTGGGGCTTCTTTGGCGGAGGAGCCGCGGCTTGCTCCCTTGCCTGAGCCCAAGGCTTTGGGGGTAGACCTGGCCGCTTTGAGGGAGGGCCTCGAGGCGAGGCTTGTCAGCCTGGTCCAGGCCCGGCAGGCCTGGGAGCTTGCCGAGCTTCAGGTGCGCCTGGCCGACAACGACTACACCCCCCGCCTCACCTTGGAGAAGGCCAAGGCCAGCCGGGATAACGCCCGGAAGGCCCTGGATAACGCCATGGCCCAAGCCTTCTCCGCCTTGGAAGCGGCCTACGCCCAAGCCCAAGCTGCCTGGGGCCAGGTGCTCACCGCCCGGGAAAGCCTCGCCAACCAGGAGAGGACCTTGGAGGTGGCCCGCAAGGCTTTCCAGGCGGGGACCGCAAGCCGGGTGGAGTTGGAGCAGGAGGAGGCAAACCTGGCCCAGGCCCGGTATAACCTACTCGTGGCCCAAAACGCTTACTGGAGGGCCCTGGCTGCCCTAAGCCTGGCGGCGGGGCAGGACCTCGTGGTCCTTGGGGAGGTGGGGCGATGAGGCGATGGCTTCTCCTTGGGGTCGTGGTGGCTTTAGCGTTTTTGGGATACTTTCTCCTGCGGCCCAAGAGGGTGGTCCAGGCGGTGGAGGCCCCTGAGGTGTACACCGTAACCCGGGGGGAGATCCGGGTCACGGTTTCCGGTTCTGGGAGCCTAGCCCCCTGGCAGAGCCTCGAGGTGCGCCCCGAGGTGCAAGGCCTACTTCGGTTTGTGGTGGACGAAGGGACTCCGGTGGAAAAGGGCCAGGTGCTGGCCGAACTGGACCCCACCCCCTTCCGCCAAGCTGTGGCGAAGGCCCAGTCCGACGTGGCGAAGGCCGAGGCGGCCCTGGCCAACGCCAAGGCACAAGGGGAAAGCGCCCTGGCTTCCCTCAGGGCCTCCCTGAAGAGCGCCGAAGTAGCCTACGCCAACGCCCAGGCGAGCCTGGCCACAGCCCAGCGGAACCTGGAAGCCACCCGGCTCCTCTACCAGGCCGGGGGTGCGAGCCGCCAGGCCCTTCTAGAGGCGGAAACCGCTTACAACAATGCCAAAAGGGCCTTGGATGACGCCGAGGCAAGCTTAAGCGCGCAACGGGAGGCCTTGGCCTTGCGGGAGGCCCAGCTCCAGGCAGACCTCCGTACCCAGGAAGCCGCCTTAGCCCAAGCGCGGATTGCCCTGGCGGAAGCCCAATATAATTTGGAAAAAACGCGGGTTTTGGCCCCCTTGAGCGGTGTGGTCCTTTCCGTGGCGGCAAGCCCGGGAGCCCAGGTGGGGCCCACCTCGGCCCTCCTTACCCTCGGGGACCTCTCCCGCTACAGCCTGGTCCTGGAGGTGGACGAGACGGAGATCGCCCAGGTAAAGGTGGGCCTTCCCGTGGAGGTGAGCCTCGAGGGCCTCCCGGGCGAAACCTTCCTCGGCCGGGTGGAGGCCATAAGCCCTCAGGGTGAGGTGGTGAACAACATTCCGGTTTTCAAGGTCACCGTAAGCCTTCCCCCGGACCCCCGCTTCCGCCCCGGGATGAGCGCCGATGGGGAGATCGTGGTGCAGGACCTCAAGGACGTCCTGGTCCTCCCCAAGCGGGCGGTGGAGCGGGTGAGGGGGCAGGCCTACGTCACCCTTCTCCGCGCCGATGGCTCCACGGAGAGGGTTCGCGTTACCCTGGGCCTCGAGGACAGCACCCGGGTGGCGGTTTTGGAAGGCCTCAAGGAGGGGGACCAGGTGGTCCTGCCCAAGCGAAACCAGGGGGGCTCAGGTTCCCAGCGGCTGCAAGCCCCTGGGGGTCCCCTGCCCCTTATGGGCCCTGGGCCTGGGAGGTGAGCATGCTCCTAGAACTGCGGGGGGTGAAGAAGGTTTACCGCACCGGGGAAGTGGCCTTCCTCGCCCTCAAGGGGGTGGACCTCCGGGTGGAGGAGGGGGAGATCCTCGCCATCATGGGGCCCTCGGGGAGCGGCAAGAGCACCCTCCTCCACATCCTGGGCCTCCTGGACCGGCCCACGGAAGGGGAGTACCGCCTTTTGGGTAGGCCCACCCAAGACCTCTCGGAGGGAGAGCGGGCTTACCTGAGGAACCGCTTCGTGGGTTTTGTCTTCCAGGCGTTTTTCCTCCTTCCCCGGCTCAGCGTTGTGGAGAACGTGGAGGTGCCCATGGCTTACGCTGGCCTGCCTCCTAAAGAGCGGCGGCGAAGGGCCTTAGCGCTTCTGGAGCGGGTGGGCCTTTTGGAGAAGGCCCATAGCCTGCCCAACCAGCTTTCCGGTGGGCAAAGGCAGCGGGTGGCCATCGCCCGGGCCCTGGCCCTAAAGCCCCCCCTCCTCCTCGCCGACGAGCCCACGGGGGCTCTGGACACCAAGACGGGGGAGGAGATCCTTGCCCTTTTCCAAGAGCTCAACCGGGAAGGAACCACGGTCATCCTGGTCACCCACGAGTCCACGGTGGCGCAGAAAGCCCAGAGGATTGTCCGGGTGCGGGACGGGGAGATCGTGGCTGACGAAAGGAGGGTGGGATGACCAGACCGATGCCCCAGCCCCAAGAGGCCTTGCCAGGCCGGGTGGGGCTTTCCCCTTGGGAGGTGGCCCGCGTGGCCCTGCGGGCCATCGCCGCCAACCCCTTGCGCTCCGCCCTCACCGCCCTCGGGGTGGTCATCGGGGTGGCGGCGGTGGTGGCCCTCACCATGGTGGGCCAAGGGACCACCCGGCGCATTTCCAACCTCCTAGAGGGCCTCGGTACCAACCTTCTCACCGTGGGCCCTGCCCAGGGGGGGCGGGGGCCGGGCGGGGGGTTGGTGCGCTTTGGAGGCCCTGCTACCCTGCCCCTTTCCGACGCCTACGCCATCCAGGAAGCCTTTTCCGGGGAAGTCGTGGGGGTGGCGCCTGTGGCCCAGGGGAACTTCCAGCTCAAGTTTGGGGCCAATAACCTTAGGGCCACGGTGGTGGGTACCTGGCCGGACTTCGCCCAAGTGCGAAACGCCCTTCCCGAAAAGGGGAGCTTCTTTACCTGGGAGGACGTGGAAGCGCGGCGCCGGGTGGCGGTGATCGGCTACGGCATCGCCCAGGACCTCTTCGGAGGGGAGGACCCCTTGGGGCAACGCCTGCGCATCGGGGGGATTCCCTTCACCGTGGTGGGGGTGTTGCCGGATAAGGGGGACCAGGGGTTCGTGAGCACCAACTACCAGGTGTACGTGCCCCTCTCCACCTACCTGCAACGCCTCGCCCGTCCCGAGGCGGGGGGCCCCAAGGTGAACGCTATTTACCTCCAAGGGGCGGACCGCAACCGCCTGAAGGACCTCCAGGCCCGGCTCACCCAGTTCCTGGCGGAACGGCATGGCCTCTTGGACCCCGAAAGCTACGATTTTTCCGTGACCAACCAACAGGATGCCCTGGAGAGCGTGAACCAGACCACCCTGGCCATGACCCTTTTCCTGGGAGGGGTGGCGGGGATTAGCCTCCTGGTAGGGGGCATTGGCATTATGAACATCATGCTGGTCTCGGTCACGGAGCGCACCCGGGAGATAGGGGTGCGGAAAGCCTTGGGAGCCAGGCCAAGGGACATCCTGGCCCAGTTCCTCGCCGAGTCCGTGGTTCTGAGCGTGGGCGGAGGGCTTTTGGGCGTGGCCCTCGGGCTTTTCATGGCCCGCTTTGTGGGCCAGGCCATTGGCGTGACGCCGGTGTTCGCCCCCTTGAGCGTGGTCCTGGCCTTTGCCTTCGCTGTGGCGGTGGGGGTCTTCTTCGGGCTTTACCCCGCTTGGCGGGCGGCTAGGCTGGACCCGGTGGAGGCGTTGCGGTACGAGTAGGGGGTGGACGGAGTTCCCACCCTTCTCCTCGGGCGGGGAGGCTAGCGCAGGCGCTTTAGGGCCTCCTTGATCAGGTCCTGGGCCTTGGCCTTGGGGTTTTGGGCGAGGAGGTCCAGGACCGCGCTCCGCGCCTGCCCTTCCTTGAAGCCCAAGGCCACCAGGGCCAGGATGGCCTCCTCCGCCGCCTGGCTTTCCACCTTCTCCCCGGTGAGGAGGTGGGGGGGGAGCTTGCCCTTGAGCTCCAGGGCCAGGCGCTCCGCCAGTTTCCGCCCCACGCCGCTGGCCGAGGTGAGAAGCCGGAGGTCCCCTTCCGCCAGGGCCCGGGCCAGGAGCTTGGGGGTGAGGGCGGAGAGGAGGGAGAGGGCCACCTTGGGCCCCACCCCGCTCACGGAGAGGAGGAGCTCAAAGAGGGTTAGGCTTTCCTCGTCGGGGAAGCCGTAGAGGGAAAGCCCCTCCTCCTTGAGTTGCAGGTGGGTGTGGACCGCCACCTCCTGGCCTTCCCTTAGGCTTGCCAGGAAGGGGCCTGGGGCCTGGAGGAAGAACCCCACCCCGCCCACCAGGAGGAGGAAGCCCCCTTCCTCCTTCTTCTGGACGAGGCCTTTGAGGTAGCGGATCATCGGCCCTGGAAGCGGGGCGGGCGCTTTTCCCGGAAGGCCCTGACCCCCTCCTCGTGGTCCAGGGTGCGGCCCGCCTCCCCCTGAAGAATGGCCTCGAGGCCCAAAGCCTCCTCCAGGGAAAGCCGGTAGGTTTCCAAAAGGAGCTTCCGCGTAAGGACGTAGGCCCGGGTGGGGCCTTGGGCGAGCGCTTGGGCCAGGGCTAAGGCCTCCTCCAGGAGCCTTTCCGCCGGCACCACCTTGTGCACCAGGCCCAGGGCCAGGGCCTCCTCGGCGGAGAGGCGGGGGGAGAGGAGGAGGAGTTCTTGCGCCTTGGCGAGCCCCACCAGGCGGGGCAGGAGGAAGCTCATCCCCGAGTCCGGCACCAGGCCGATGCGCACGAAGGCGGTGGCGAAGGTGGCCCCGGCGGCGGCCAGGCGCAGGTCCCCCCAGAGGGCGAGGCTCATCCCCGCCCCCGCCGCTGGCCCGTTCACCGCCACCACCAGGGGCTTTTCCAGGCCGCTCATGGCCGCCACCACCCGGTTGTAGCGGCGGAGGTGGGCCTCGTAGTCGGGCTTTTCCTCGCCGAACTCCGTGAGGTCCTGCCCGGCGGAGAAGGCCCGCCCCGCTCCCGTGAGGAGGACGGCCCGCACCCCGGGATCCCGGTTCGCCTCGGCCAAGGCCTGGTAGAGCTCCTCTAGGAGGGCGCCCGTGAGGGCGTTGAGCTTTTCCGGCCGGTTGAGGGTGAGGAGGAGGACGCCTTCGCGCTTTTCCGCTAGGACCATGGCCCTATTGTAAAGGGCTTGGGCACCTACACCGCCTTTTGGTGTAGCGTAGATAAGGGGTATACCGCCCCCTTGGGAGGCAGGATGGAGCTCACGCTGGAAAGCCAAGGCTACCTGGAGGCCCTCTACCGGGCTTACCTGGAGGACCCCTTTTCCCTGCCGGAGGAGTGGCGGCGCTACTTCTCCGCCCTCACCCTGGAGGACGGCCGACGAGAACGCCCCGCCCCGAGCGTCCCTGTGGCGGAAGCGGTGGACCTAGGCTTCCTCCTCAAGGTGGAGCGCCTGGTCCAAGCCTACCGGGAGCTCGGGCACCTGGCGGCCCGGATAGACCCCTTGGGCCAGGAAAGGCCGAGGCCGAAGGCGCTCACCCTGGAGGCCCACGGCCTCTCCCCCAAGGACCTCGCCCGGCCCCTTCCCCCCTTCTTCGGCGCCCCCACCCTGGGGGCTCTCCTGGAGCGCCTTCAGGCCACCTACCTGGGCCCCATCGGCTTTGAGGTGGCCCACGTGGAGCCCGAGGAAAGGGAGTGGCTCCTCGCCCGCATAGAGGCCCCTTGGGAAAGGCCCCCCCAAGAGGTCCGTCGCCGCATGCTGGAGGCCCTCATGCAGGCGAGCCTCTTTGAGGCCTTTCTGCAACGGAAGTACCTGGGGGCCAAGACCTTCAGCGCTGAGGGCCTGGAAAGCCTCATCCCCCTCCTCAAGGAGGCGGTGGTGGAGGCGGCCCGCTTGGGGGTCAAGGAGGTGGTCCTGGGCATGGCCCACCGGGGCCGGCTCAACGTCCTGGCCCATGTGGTGGGGAAGCCCTTTGAGCGCATCTTCCGCGAGTTTGAGGAGATCTTCCCCGAGGGCTACGCCGGGGACGTGAAGTACCACCTGGGCTTCTCCAGCGACCAGGAAACCCCTTACGGCAAGGTCCACGTCTCCTTGAACTTCAACCCAAGCCACCTGGAATTCGTCAACCCCGTGACCCTGGGCCGGCTTCGCGCCAAGCAGGACCGCTTCGGGGACCGGGAGAGGCGGCGGGGCCTGGCCATCCTGGTCCACGGGGACTCCGCCTTCATCGGCGAGGGCATCGTGCAGGAAACCCTCAACCTCTCCCAGCTTCCCGGCTACCGGGTGGGGGGGACCCTGCACGTGGTGGCCAACAACCAACTGGGCTTCACCACCCTCCCCTCGGAGTACACCTCCTGCCGTTACCCCACGGACATCGCCAAGATGGTGGGGGCCCCCATCTTCCACGTGAACGCCGAGGCGGTGGACGAGCTCTGGTTCGCCCTGCGCCTGGCCCTGGAGTACCGGAGCCGCTTCGGCAAGGACGTGGTCCTGGACCTGGTGGGCTACCGCCGCCGGGGGCACAACGAGACGGACGAGCCCACCTTCACCCAGCCCACCATGTACGCCCTCGTGGCCAGGAAGCCAGAGCCTTGGAAGGTCTATGCCGAAAGGCTTAAGGCCGAGGGGGTGGTGCGGGAGGAGGAGCTTAAGGCCCTCGAGGCGGCTTACCTGGAGCGGCTGGAAAGCGAGTTCGCCCGGGTCAAGGCCGAGCCCGGCCCCGTGGTGCCCCACGGGCTTTCGGGCCTTTGGCAGGGGTACGTGGGGGGGCCTGACCACCTGGTGCCCGAGGTGGAAACCGGGGTGCCCAAGGAGGCCCTGCGCAACCTTTTGGTGCGGCTTGCCACCGTGCCCGAGGGCTTCCAGGTCCACCCTAAGCTCAAGCGCTTCCTCGAGGCCCGCCTGGAGATGGCCGAGGAGAAGCGCCCCCTGGACTGGGCCGCCGCCGAGGCCCTGGCCTTCGCCACGCTGGCGGCGGAAGGGCACCGGGTCCGCCTCACGGGCCAGGACGCCCTAAGGGGCACCTTCACCCAGCGCCACGCCGCCCTTTACGACTACCGCACCGGGGAGAAATACGTCCCCTTGGAGCACCTGGCGGAGGGGCAGGCCCCCGTGGAGATCCACAACTCTCCCCTTTCCGAGGCCGGGGTCCTGGGCTTTGAGTACGGGTACAGCCTGGACTACCCCGAAGGCCTCATCCTCTGGGAGGCCCAGTTCGGGGACTTCGCCAACGTGGCCCAGGTCTACATTGACCAGTTCCTGGCGAGCGCCGAGGCCAAGTGGGGCCGGCTTTCCGGCCTCGTGCTCCTCCTGCCTCACGGCCTCGAGGGCCAAGGCCCCGAGCACTCCTCGGCCCGGTTGGAACGCTTTTTGCAACTCGGGGCCAAGGACAACCTCCAGGTGGCCTACCCCACCACCCCCGCCCAGTTCTTCCACCTCCTCCGCCGCCAGGTGAAAAGGCCCATCCGCAAGCCCTTGGTGGTCATGACCCCCAAAAGCCTCCTCCGCCACCCCGAGGTGGTCTCTAGCCTGGAGGAGCTCGCCCAGGGCCGCTTCCAGAAGGTGATCCCCGAAAGGGTGAAGGGAGCGAGGAAGGTCCTCCTCACCTCCGGCAAGGTCTACTACGAGCTTCTCGCCAAGAGGCGGGAGCTTGGGGCGGAGGACGTGGCCATCCTGCGCCTAGAACTCCTCTACCCCTTCCCCGAGGCGGAGCTTCGGGAAGCCCTCGCCCCCTATCCCAAGAAGGTCCCCGTGGTCTACGTGCAGGAGGAACCCATCAACCAAGGCGCCTGGTGGTACCTCTCCGCCCGCTTCTGCGGGGAGATCCTTGGCCATCCCTTGAGCGTGGTGGCCCGGCCTGAGTCTCCAAGCCCCGCCGTGGGCTCCTCCAAGGTCCACCGGCTGGAGCAGGAAGCCCTTTTGGAAGAAGCCTTCAAGTGAGGAGGTAAAAGGTGGAAGAGCTCAAGGTGCCCTCCGTGGGCGAAAGCATCGTGGAAGTGGAGATCGGCGCTTGGCTTAAGCGGGAGGGGGAAAGCTTCGCCCAGGACGAGCCTTTGGTGGAACTCATCACCGACAAGGCCACCCTGGAACTCCCCGCCCCCTTTGCCGGCACCCTAAGGCAGATCCTCAAGAAGACCGGGGAAACGGCGCGGGTGGGCGAGGCCATCGCCCTCCTGGAAAGGGGCGTGGGGGCGGAGGCCCCCAAGGCGGAAGCGCCTAGGGCCGAGGCGGTGCGGGAAACCCCCCTGGCCATGCCCGCCGCCGAGCGCCTCATGAGGGAGAAGGGGGTTCCCGCCGAGGCGGTGGAGGGCACGGGCTTAGGCGGGCGCATCCTGAAGGAGGACGTGGAGCGGTACCTGGAGTCGGCCCAGGAAAAGCCCGCTCCCGAGCCCGCCCGCCCCGTTCCCGAAGCCCGCCCTGCCCCCACCCCCCTTCAAGCCCCCACCGACAAGCCCTGGCGGGTGAGCGAGGCGGTGCCCATGACCCCCTTGCGCCGCCGCATCGCCGAGCGCCTTCTTCTGGCGCGGCAGACCACGGCCATGCTCACCACCTTCAACGAGGCGGACATGTCCGCCGTCATCGCCCTGCGGAAGGAGCTTGGGGAGGCCTTCCAGAAGAAGCACGGGGTGAGGCTCGGCTTCATGAGCTTCTTCGTCAAGGCCGTGGTCCAGGCCCTCAAGGAAATCCCCGAGCTCAACGCCGAGATCCGCGACAACACCATCGTCTACCACCGCTACTACGACATCGGCATCGCCGTGGGCGGGGGCGAAGGGCTGGTGGTGCCGGTCCTCCGGGACGCCGACCGCCTCTCCTTCGCCGAGATTGAGCGGCAGATCGCCGACTTCGCCGAGAGGGCCCGCACCAAGAAGCTCAAGCCCGAGGAGCTCATGGGGGGCACCTTCACCATCACCAACGGGGGCATCTACGGCTCGCTCAACTCCACCCCCCTCCTGAACCCACCCCAGGTGGGCATCCTGGGCATGCACGCCATCCAGGAAAGGCCCGTGGCCCGGGAGGGCCAGGTGGTGGTCCGGCCCATGATGTACCTGGCCCTTTCCTACGACCACCGCATCGTGGACGGGCGGGAGGCGGTGACCTTCCTCCGCCGGGTGAAGGAGCTCATTGAGAACCCCGTGCGGCTCCTCCTGGAGGTTTAAGGTGTACGACCTCCTGGTCATCGGCGCAGGTCCCGGCGGGTACGTGGCCGCCATCCGGGCGGCCCAGCTGGGCATGAAGGTGGGGGTGGTGGAGCGGGAAAAGGCCCTGGGGGGGACCTGCCTCCGGGTGGGGTGCATCCCCTCCAAGGCGCTTTTGGAAACCACCGAGCGCATCTACGAGGTGAAAAAGGGCCTCCTGGGGGCCAAGGTGGAGGGCTTTAGCCTAGACCTCCCTGCCCTCCTCGCCCACAAGGACAAGGTGGTCCAGGCCAACACCCAGGGGATTGAGTTCCTCTTCAAGAAAAACGGCATCGCCCGCCACCAGGGCACGGCCCGCTTCCTTTCCGACCGGAAGGTCTTGGTGGAGGAGACGGGGGAGGAGCTCACCGCCCGCTACATCCTCATCGCCACCGGCTCCGCCCCCCTCATTCCCCCTTGGGCCCAGGTGGACTACGAGCGGGTGGTGACCTCCACCGAGGCCCTTTCCTTCCCCGAGGTGCCCAAGCGGCTCATCGTGGTGGGGGGCGGGGTCATTGGGCTAGAGCTCGGGGTGGTCTGGCACCGCCTGGGGGCGGAGGTCACCATCCTGGAGTACATGGACCGCATCCTCCCCACCATGGACGCCGAGCTTTCCCGGGCGGCGGAGAGGATTTTCAAGAAGGAGGGCCTTGCCATCCGGACCGGGGTGCGGGTCACCGCCGTGATCCCGGAGGCCAAGGGGGCCCGGGTGGAGCTGGAGGGGGGGGAGGTCCTCGAGGCCGACCGGGTCCTCGTGGCCGTGGGCCGCAGGCCCTACACCGAGGGGCTCGGCCTGGAAAACGCTGGCCTCTCCACGGACGAGCGGGGGCGCATCCCCGTGGACGAGCACCTGAGGACCCGCATCCCCCATATCTACGCCATTGGGGACGTGGTCCGGGGGCCTATGCTGGCCCACAAGGCGAGCGAGGAGGGCATCGCCGCCGTGGAGCACATGGTTACGGGCTTCGGCCACGTGGACTACCAGGCCATCCCCAGCGTGGTCTACACCCACCCCGAGGTGGCGGGCGTGGGCTACACGGAGGAGGAGCTAAAGGAGAAGGGCATCCCCTACAAGGTGGGGAAGTTCCCCTACTCCGCCTCGGGCCGCGCCCGGGCCATGGGGGAGACGGAGGGCTTTGTCAAGGTACTGGCCCACGCCAAGACCGACCGCATCCTGGGGGTCCACGGCATCGGAGCCCGGGTGGGGGATGTCTTGGCCGAGGCCGCCTTGGCCATCTTCTTCAAGGCGAGCGCCGAGGACCTGGGCCGCGCCCCCCACGCCCACCCCTCCCTTTCGGAGATCCTCAAGGAAGCCGCCCTGGCGGCGTGGGAGAAGCCGGTTCACCTTTAGGAAAAGCCTTTGGGGGCCGAGGTGTGAGGAACACCTCGGCTTTTGTATACTTATGCATGCCCCCTCTGGGGGTAGACTGGGAGCTGGCATGAAGATCGTCTTGGCATACTCCGGCGGGCTGGACACCAGCATCATCCTCAAGTGGCTGAAGGAAACCTACAACGCCGAGGTCATCGCCTTTACGGCGGACATCGGCCAGGGGGAGGAGGTGGAGGAGGCGAGGGAGAAGGCCCTAAGGACCGGGGCCTCCAAGGCCATCGCCTTGGACCTCCGGGAGGAGTTCGTGCGGGACTTTGTCTTTCCTATGTTCCGTGCCCTTCCCCTTTACGAGGGGTACTACCTCCTGGGTACCTCCATCGCCCGGCCTTTAATCGCCAAGTACCTGGTGAAGATCGCCGAGGAGGAGGGCGCGGAGGCCGTGGCTCACGGGGCCACGGGCAAGGGCAACGACCAGGTGCGCTTTGAGCTCACCGCCTACGCCCTGAAGCCGGACATTCGGGTCATCGCCCCTTGGCGGGAGTGGGGCTTTAAGGGGCGGCAGGAGATGATCGCCTACGCCGAGGCCCACGGCATCCCTGTGCCCGTGACCCAGGAGAAGCCCTACTCCATGGACGCCAACCTCCTGCATATTTCCTACGAGGGGGGGGTCCTGGAGGACCCCTGGGCTGAGCCCCCGAAGGGCATGTTCCGCATGACCCAGGACCCCGAGGAGGCCCCCGACACCCCCGAGTACGTGGAGGTGGAATTTTTTGAGGGGGACCCCGTGGCGGTGAACGGGGAGCGCCTTTCCCCGGCGGCCCTCCTGCAGAGGCTCAACGAGATTGGGGGGCGGCACGGGGTGGGCCGGGTGGACCTGGTGGAGAACCGCTTCGTGGGCATGAAGTCCCGGGGGGTTTACGAGACCCCCGGGGGCACCATCCTCTACCACGCCCGGCGGGCGGTGGAAAGCCTCACCCTGGACCGGGAGGTCCTGCACCAGCGGGACATGCTCTCCCCCAAGTACGCCGAGCTCGTCTACTACGGCTTCTGGTACGCCCCCGAAAGGGAGGCCCTCCAGGCCTACTTTGACCACGTGGCGAAGAGCGTCACCGGGGTGGCCCGGCTCAAGCTCTACAAGGGGAACGTCTACGTGGTGGGGCGGAAGGCGGAGAAAAGCCTCTACCAGAAGGACCTGGTGTCCTTTGACGAGCTTGGGGGCTACGACCAAAAGGACGCCGAGGGCTTCATCAAGATCCACGCCCTGCGCCTGAGGGTGCGGGCCATGGCGGAGGGGCGGCGTGGCGCATAGGACCTGGGGAGGCCGCTTCCAGGAGGGCCCGGATGCCCTCGCCGCCCGTTTCAACGCTTCCCTTTCCTTTGACCGGGCCCTTTGGCGGGAGGACCTCTGGCAAAACCGGGTCCACGCCCGCATGCTCCAGGCGGTGGGCCTCCTTTCGGAGGAGGAGCTAGAGGCCATCCTGAAGGGGCTAGACCAGATAGAGGAGGAGATTGAGGCGGGCACGTTTCCCTGGCGGGAGGACCTCGAGGACGTGCACATGAACCTCGAGGCCCGCCTCATGGAGCTCATCGGCCCCCCGGGGGGCAAGCTCCACACGGCCCGTAGCCGCAACGACCAGGTGGCCACGGACTTTAGGCTTTTCCTGCGGGCGGCCCTAGACGAGCTTCTTGCCCTCCTCTTGGAGGTGCGCCGGGTCCTCGTGCGGGAGGCGGAAAAGCACTTAGAACCCCTTTTCGTCCTTCCCGGCTACACCCACCTGCAACGGGCCCAGCCCATCCTCCTTTCCCACTGGTTCTTGGCCTACTACGAGATGCTCACCCGGGATGCCGGAAGGCTTCTGGACGCCCGCACCCGCCTCAACGAAAGCCCCTTAGGGGCCGCTGCCCTGGCGGGCACGGGCTTCCCCATAGACCGCCACTTCACCGCCAAGGAGCTCGGCTTTGAGCGCCCCATGCGCAACTCCCTGGACGCCGTGGGGAGCCGGGACTTCGCCCTGGAGGTCCTTTCCGCCTTAAATATCGGCATGCTCCACCTTTCCCGCTTGGCGGAGGAGCTCATCCTCTATAGCACGGAGGAGTTCGGCTTCGTGGAGGTTCCCGATGCCTTCGCCACCGGCTCCTCCATCATGCCCCAGAAGAAGAACCCGGACATCCTGGAGCTCATCCGGGCCAAGGCGGGGAGGGTGCTCGGGGCCTTGGTGGGGCTTTCCGCCGTGGTGAAGGGCCTGCCCCTGGCCTACAACAAGGACCTGCAGGAGGACAAGGAGCCCTTGTTGGACGCCCTCGCCACCTACCGGGATAGCCTCAAGCTCCTCGCTGCCCTATTGCCGGGCCTCAAGTGGCGCCGGGAAAGGATGTGGCGGGCGGCGGAGGAAGGGTTTTCCCTGGCCACGGAGCTCGCCGACTACCTGGCGGCAAAGGGCCTCCCCTTCCGGGAGGCCCACCACGTGGTGGGGCGGCTGGTGCGGCGGCTTCTGGAGGAGGGGAGGGGGCTTAAGGATCTGAGCCTGGAAGAACTACAGGAAGCCCACCCCCTCTTCGCCGAGGATGCCCTAGGCCTTCTGCGCCTAGAAACCGCCATCCACCGCCGCCAATCCTTTGGGGGCACGGCCCCGGAGGCGGTGCGGGCGAGGGTGTTGGAGGCCAAGGAGGAGGTGGGCCTTGCTTGAACTGGAGCTTCCCACGGCGGCGCTCCCCGAGGTGCGCCCCCAGGCGGGGGTGGAGCTGAGGAAGGCGCGTCTAAGCGACGTGGACGCCATCTACTGGCTCATCCGCTACTGGGCGGAGAAGGGCTTGATGCTCGTCCGGAGCCACAGCCACCTTTACGAGAACATCCGCGACTTCCAGGTCCTGGAGGACGAGGACGGCCACATCGTGGGCACCGTGGCCCTCCACGTCCTCTGGCGGGACCTGGCGGAGATCCGGGGCCTCGCCGTCCACCCGGCGCGGCAGGGACAGGGCCTTGGGCGCTGGCTGGTCCTCGGGGCGGAGCGGGAGGCCCGCGACCTCGGGCTTCCCCGGGTCTTCGCCTGGACGCTTCAGGTGAACTTCTTCCGCAACCTGGGCTACCAGGTGACGAGCCGGGAGGCCCTTCCCCCCAAGGTGTGGAGCGAGTGCAACGCCTGCCCCTTTTACGAGAACTGCCGGGAGATCGCCGTCATCAAGCACCTTTCCCCAGGGGCCTTTGGGGGCTAGAATGGCTGGGATGGAGGGGGAATGGGAGTAAAGGAGCGCGCCGTTTTGGTCCTGGAAGACGGCACCGTCTACCGCGGTTACGCCTTCGGCGCCCGGGGGAAGACGGTGGGGGAGGTGGTCTTCAACACCGCCCAGACGGGCTACCAGGAGATCATGACCGACCCCAGCTACCACGGGCAGATCGTGGTCATGACCTACCCCCACCAGGGCAACTACGGGGTGAACGTCTACGACATGCAGTCCAACCGTCCCTGGGTGCGGGGCTTCGTGGCCAAGGAGTTTAGCCGCGTGGCCTCTAACCCCCGGGCCCAGCAGACCATCGGGGAGTTCATGGAGTTCTACGGGGTGGTGGGGATTGAGGGCATAGACACCCGGGCCCTGGTGCGCAAGATCCGGGAAGGGGGGGTCTTGAAGGGGGTTATCGCCCACGCAAGCCTCTACGGGAGCCCCGACCACGACTTCACGGAGGAGGAGCTGGAGGCGTTGCGCCAGGAGGCCAAGGCCTGGACGGACATTGACGGGCGGGACATGACCCCCGAGGTCTCCACCCCCCTGCCCTACGCCTGGCCCACCCTGAAGTCCGGGCGGCGCATCGTGGTCATGGACTTCGGCATCAAGCATGCCATCGTGGAGAACCTGGCCGCCTTGGGCTTTGAGATCCTCGTGGTCCCGGGCAAGACCCCGGCGAGCCAGATCATGGCCCTGGAGCCCCACGGCCTCCTCATCAGCAACGGTCCCGGCGATCCCTCCATGCCCCGCTACGCCCACGAAACCATCTGGAAGCTCATGGGGCTTCTCCCCACCTTCGGCATCTGCCTGGGGCACCAGCTTCTCGCCCTGGCGGCGGGGGGGCGCACCTACAAGATGAAGTTCGGCCACCGCGGGGCCAACCACCCGGTGAAGAACCTCCTCACGGGGAAGGTGGAGATCACCAGCCAGAACCACGGCTACGCCGTGGACATAGACTCCCTAAAGGAGTTCCGCCCCACCCACATCAACCTGAACGACGGGACCCTCGAGGGCATGGCCCACGCCCGCTACCCCGTCTTCTCCGTGCAGTACCACCCCGAGGCGGCCCCGGGCCCCCACGACGCCCTCTACCTCTTCCGCCGCTTCCTGGAGGAGGTGGAGGCCTTCCACGGGGCCACGGGCCTCCCCGTGGAGAAGCGCCGGCCGGACGGGCACGGCATCTAGTAGTCCATGCCCCGGATATTCCCCTCCTCGTCCACGTCAATCCGGAGGGCCTGGGGCACCTTGGGCAGGCCGGGCAGGGTCTCAATCCCCCCCATGTAGACCACCACAAACCCTGCCCCAAAGCGGCACTTAAGGTCCGTGACCCGCACGGTGAAGCCCTTGGGCCGGCCCCGGAGCTTGGGGTTATCGGAGAGGGAGGTGGCCGCCTTGGCCATGACCACGGGCAAGGCCTCGCACCCCTCCTTCTTGGCCGCCCGAAGGGCCCGCTTGGCCTCCTCGCTCCACTCCACCCCTAGGGCCCCGTAGACCTCCTTGGCGATGGTGGCCACCTTCTCCTCCAAGGGGGCTTCCAGGGGGTAGAGGGGGCGGTAGGCGTGGGGAAGGGAGAGGGCTTCCAGCACCCTTTCCGCCAGTTCTAACCCTCCCTCGCCCCCCTTGGCGTACACCTCGCTTAGGGCGAAGGGGAGGCCCCTTTCCCGGGCGAAATCCCGCACCAGGGCGATCTCCTCCTCGGCGTCCGTGGGGAAGCGGTTCAGGGCCAAAACCGGGGTGTAGCCGAAAAGCCGCACGTTCTCCACGTGCTTTTCCAGGTTGGCCAAGCCCTCCTTCACCGCCTTGGGGTCGGGCATTTCGTAGGCGTCCTGCCCCCCGTGGTAGCGCAGGGCGCGGATGGTGGCCACCAAGACCACCGCCTCGGGGATGAGCCCTGCGGTGCGGGCCACCACGTTCATGAACTTCTCCATGCCCAAATCGGTGGCGAAGCCCGCCTCCTGGACCACGTAGTCTGCCAGGCCCAGGGCGAAAAGGCTCGCCCGCACGGAGTTGGTGCCGTGGGCGATGTTGCCAAACGGCCCCATGTGGACGAAGGCGGGGTTCCCCTCCGCCGTCTGCACCAGGTTGGGCAGGAAGGCCTGGCGGAGGAGGGCGGCCATGGCCCCCACCGCCCCCAGGTCCTTGGCGTAGACCGGCTGGCCCTCGAGGGTGAAGCCCAGGCGGATCTCCCCAAGACGCCGCTTCAGGTCTTTAAAGTCCCGGGCCAGGCTCATGAGGGCCATGACCTCGCTGGCCACGGTGAGCTCAAACCCCCCTTCCCGGGGCACCCCGTGGGCCTTGCCCCCTAAGCCCAAGACGATGTGGCGCAGGGCCCGGTCGTTCATGTCAATGGCCCGCTTGAGCTCAATGCGCCTCGGGTCAATCCCGAGCTCGTTCCCTTGGTGCAGGTGGTTGTCCAAAAGGGCGTTGAGGAGGTTCACCGCTGAGGTCACCGCGTGGAAGTCCCCGGTGAAGTGCAGGTTGATCTCGTGCCGGGGCTCAATGCGGGCCTTTCCGCCCCCCGTGGCCCCGCCCTTCACCCCGAAGACCGGGCCCAAGGAGGGCTCCCGGAGGGCCAAGGCGGCCCGCTTGCCGAGCCGCCACAGGGCGTCCACCAGGCCGATGGCGGTGGTGGTCTTGCCCTCTCCCGCCGGGGTGGGGGTGATGGCGGTGACCAGGATGAGCCGCCCCTTGGCCTTGGGGGGCTCGCCCAGGACCTTGGCCATGTGGGGGCCGTAGAGGTAAAGCCGCTCGCGGCCTAGGCCGAGCTTGGCCGCCACCTCTTCTATGGGAAGAAGCGCTTCCTTGACGATCACGGGGTAAGCTTACTCCTCCCCCCTAGGGAGAGAAGTCCCGGTTCCCCCCGGAAAGCACCAGGGCCAGGGTTTCGGGGAGGCTTGCCCCGTGTTCCAGCACCGCCGCCAAGGGCAAGGCCCCCGTGGGCTCCACCACCTGCTTCGTGCGGGTGAAGAGGAGGCGTTCGGCCTCGAGGAGGGCCTCCTCGCTCACGGCCAAGATCCCGTCCACCTTCTCCTTCAGGATGGGGAAGGTGAGGCGCCCCAGGCTTAGGGTGCGCACCCCGTCCGCCCGGGTCCTGGGAGGCTCGGCCAGGCGCACGATCTCCCCCTTGAGGAGGCTTTGCCGGGCGTCGTCCGCCCCCACGGGCTCCACCCCGTAGACCCGGGTGGTGGGGGAGAGGGCCTTGATGGCGGTGGCCACCCCGGCGAGGAGCCCACCCCCGCCCACGGGGGCCAGGACCGCCTCGGGGAAAAGCCCCCTTTTCCCCGCTTGGGCCAGAAGCTCGAGGCCCACCGTGCCCTGCCCCGCCACCACCCAGGGGTCGTCAAAGGGGTGGAGGAAGGCGTAGCCGGTTTCCTGGAGGAGGGCCTTGGCCACCTCCTCCCGGTTGGCCACGGTCACCCCTTGGTCGTAAACCTCGGCCCCGTAGGCCCGGGTTGCCGCCTTCTTGAAGGGGCTTGCGTCCTCGGGCATGACGATGAGGGCCTTGACCCCGAGGACCTGGGCGGCGTAGGCCACCCCTTGGGCGTGGTTGCCGCTGGAAACCGCCAGGAGGCCCTTGGGGCTTTCCAGGGTGAGGGCCTTGGAAAGGGCCCCCCGGGCCTTGAAGCTCCCGGTCTTCTGCAGGTGCTCGGCCTTGAGGAGGAGGCGCTTCCCCAAGAGGGCGTCCAGGAGCCTCGAGGTGAGGAGGGGGGTGCGGTGGGTGTAGGGGGCGATGCGGCGGAAGGCGGCGTGGATCTCTGCCAGGTCCATGCCCCCATCATGCCAGGGTGGACACCCCCGCCCCAGGGCGCTAAAGTGGTAGGGGTATGGACTTCCTCTACACCCTAACCATCCTCCTTTACCTCGGCGTGGCCGGCCTTTTGGTCTACCTGGTCCTGGTGCAGGAGCCCAAGCAGGGGGCGGGGGACCTCATGGGCGCCTCCACCGACCTCTTCTCCGCCCGCGGCGTCACCGGGGGGCTTTACCGCCTCACCGTGATCCTGGGGGTGGTCTTCGCCGCTTTGGCCCTTTTGATTGGCCTCTGGCCCCGTTGACAACTGGCCCTCCCCCCGGTACCATAGGCGTTGCCTGGGGCCGTGGCGCAGTTGGGAGCGCGCCTCAATGGCATTGAGGAGGTCAGGGGTTCGAATCCCCTCGGCTCCACCAGAAAGCCCCCCGCAAGGGGGGTTTCCCCATTTTGCCCCTGGGTGCTACCGGTGCCTTCTGTGGCTTCCAGGATGCTTCTTCCGCCTGCCCCGAACCATCCGCTTTTCCCGAGCCGGGGCATTGACCCTTGAGCTTTCACGTCCCAGAATGGGAAGGATGCGCGCCGCCTTCCGCACCCTGGGGTGCAAGGTGAACCAGGTGGAAACCGAGGCCCTTTTGGGCTTCCTGAAGGCCTTGGAGCCCGAGGTGGTGCCCCTCGAGGCGGGGGCCGACCTCGTGGTCATCAACACCTGCGCTGTCACCACCACCGCCGAGGCGGACGCCCGCAAGGAGATCCGCCGGGCGCGGCGGGCCAACCCCGAGGCCTTCATCGTGGTCACCGGGTGCTACGCCGAACTGGCCCCGGAAGCGATCCGGGAGCTCGGGGTCGATGCCGTGGTGCCCAATAGCCGCAAGGCCGAGCTTCCCAAGGTGATCCTGGAGCATTTCGGCCTCCCCTCCGACCCCATCACCACCCCGCCCAACGAGTTCTGGGGGGCGGGAGAGCGGGGGCTTTTGAATAGCCGGGTCCGGGCCTTTTTGAAGGTGCAGGACGGCTGCCAGGTGGGGTGCGCCTACTGCATCATCCCTAGGCTCAGGGGAAAGGAGCGCCACCGGGACCACCGGGACGCCTTGGCCGAGGCGGAGGCCCTTCTGCGGCTGGGCATACGGGAGATCGTCCTCACCGGGGTGCGGCTTGGGAGCTACCGGGGGCACCCTAGGGGCATCGCTGGGCTCGTGGAGGACCTTTACCACCTGGGGGCCAAGGTGCGGCTTTCCTCCATAGAGCCGGAGGACACCGGGGAGGACCTCCTCCGGGTCATGGCCCGCTACGCCCCGGAGGTGCGGCCCCACCTCCACCTTTCCCTGCAGACGGGCTCGGACCGGCTCCTGAAGCTCATGGGCCGCCGGTACGATAAGGCCTACTACCGGAACCTGGTGCAAAGGGCCTACGAGCTCATCCCCGGTTTTGCCCTCACCACCGACGTCATTGCCGGGCTTCCCACGGAGACGGAGGAGGAGCACCGGGAAACCCTGGCCTTCCTGGAGGAGCTTCGGCCCACCCGGGTCCACGCCTTCACCTACACCCCCCGCCCCAAGACCCGGGCCGCCTCCATGCCCCAGGTGCCCCCGGAGGTGCGCAAGCGCCGCACCAAGGAACTCATCGCCTTGGCCCACCGCCTGGCGGAGGAGCGCATTAGGCCCAAGCTGGGCGAAACGGTGGAGGTCCTGGTGGAGCGCCTCCAGGGGGGGTACGCCCTGGGCCACACCCCCGACTACTACGAGGCCCGCCTCCAAGGCCCGGCCCGGCCCGGGGAAACGGTCCTTGCCCGGGTGGAGGGGGTGGAGGGGTACACCCTCTTGGGCCGGGTGGTGGGGGTCAAGGAGGAGGCCCGCTTGGAGCTTCCCCTAAGGTAGACTTTTTCCCATGGATTGCGTGTTTTGCCGCATCGTCCGGGGAGAGCTTCCCGCCCGCAAGGTCTACGAGGACGGGGGCTTCGTGGCCTTCCACGATATCCGGCCGAGGGCGCCCGTCCACGTCCTGGTGGTGCCCAAGGAGCACGTGGAGAAGCTTTCGGATTACCCCGATAGCGAGGAGGGGGAGAGGAAGCTCGGGGCCCTTTTCCGCACCGCCAACCGGGTGGCGCGGCTTCTCGGGCTTCCCGGCTACAAACTCCAGGTGCACGTGGGGGAGAAGGGGGGCCAGGAGGTCTTCCACATCCACGTGCACGTCATGGGGAGCCCCGCCTAAAGCGGTCCAGGACCCGGCCCTCGGGGTCTAGGGCGTAGCCCTGGAGGGCGGTTTCCGTGGCCTCCAGGAAGAGGGCGTGGTGGGCCACGGCGAGGGCCCGGCTAAAGGGGAGGGGAGGCCGGGTGGGGTAGAGCCTCGCCCCGCCGCCCCCCAGGACCAGGTGGGTGGTGGGGCCCACCTCGAGGCGCTCGTAGTGGTGGTCGTGCCCGGCGAGGACCAAGGCCACCCCATGGCGCCTTAGGAGGGGTTCTAAGAGGCTTCGCAAGAGGGGGCTTCCCCCGTGGAGCCCCGAGGAATAGAGGGGGCGGTGGAGGACGAGGATGCGCCAGGGGGCGGTGGCGTGGGCCAAGGCCTCGCTGAGCCAGGCCCTCTGGGCCAGGAGGTCGGCCTCGCTGTAGAGGACGAAGAAGGCCACGGGTCCCAACCGGAACTGGTAGTAGGGCCCTTCTCGGCGGAAGCGCCTAAGCTGCTCGGCCAGGGCGGGGGCATCGTGGTTGCCGAAGGCGGGGTACAGGGGCACCGCCGGGAGGTCCTGGATAAACCGCTCCACCACCTGGCCCCTGGGGTAAAAGTTGTCCCCCACGGTGAGGAGGGCCGTGAGGGGGTTTTGGGCGTGGGATTTTCGCAGAAGGGCCGCCACCTGGGCCCTTCCCGGGGTGTCGGCACCCCAGTCCCCCAGGACCGCCACCCGCACCCCTTGGGCCAGGGCCGGGAGGAAGAAAAAGAGGAGGATGGCCCGGGACACGGGCTAGGCTTCCGCCGCCCCGTGGGGTTTGAGGCTCGCTTCCTCCACCCCCGCCTTCTCCACCACCTCCTCCGCCACCAGGATGGGGGCCCCCACCCGGAGGGCCAGGGCCATGGCGTCGGAGGGCCGGGCGTCCACCTCCAGTTCAATCCCCCGGTGTTCCAGGATAAGGCGGGCGTAGAAGGTGCCGTCCTTTAGGTCGGTGATCTCCACCCGTTTGAGCTTTCCTTGAAGCATTTCCATTACCGAGAGGAGGAGGTCCGGGGTGAGGGGACGGGGGGGCTTTTCCCCCTGCAGGGCCACCACGATGTGGTGGGCCTCGAGGGGGCCGATGACGATGGGGAGGAGCTTGTCATTCTCCGTCCTGAGCAGGACCACCACGCTCCCGTTCTGGGGGTCCACGCCCAGGGTTTCAATCTTGGCGTTCAGCATACTTTGAGTATAGACTGGCGGCGTGAGGACCTACCCTGTGGAGATCGCCGGGGTCAAGCGGGAGCTGCCCATCGTCCAGGTGGGCCCGGACGTGGCCGTGGCCCTTCTCAACCTACTGGGGGATACCGAGCTCACCGAGGCCGCCGCCGAGGAGTTGGCCAAGCGCCTTCCTCCGGAGGTGGAGACCCTGGTCACCCCCGAGGTCAAGGCGGTGCCCTTGGCCCACGCCCTTTCCCGCATCACGGGGAAGCCCTACGTGGTGGCCCGCAAGACGGAGAAGCCCTATATGATCAACCCCATAAGCCGCCAGGTGCTCTCCATCACCACGGGCAAACCCCAGCTCTTGGTCCTGGACGGGGCGGACGTGCCCTTGATCCGCGGGAGAAAGGTGGCCATCGTGGACGATGTGGTCTCCACGGGATCCACGCTTTCCGGCCTTAGGGAGCTCATTGAGAGCGTGGGGGGGCAGGTGGTGGCGGTTCTGGCGGTCTTCACCGAGGGCACGCCCAGGCAGGACGTCATCGCCTTGGGCCACCTACCCCTTTTTAAGCCGGAATAGGAGGGTTTTATGGAAACCTATCCCATCAGCATCGGCGGGGTGACCCGGCACGTGCCCCTGATAGAGCCTTTGCCGGGGCGGCGTATCCCCTTGGTGGAGTTTTTGGGGGACCCAGAGTTGGTGCGGGCCGCGGCCTTGGCCCTAAAGCCCTTGGTGCCCCGGGAAACCGAGGTGCTCTTCACCACGGAAACGAGCCCCATTCCCCTCACCCACGTGCTGGCAGAGGAGATGGGCCTCCCCTACGTGGTGGCCCGCCGCCGCCGCCGCCCCTACATGGAAGACCCCATTATCCAGGAGGTCCAGACCCTCACCCTGGGGGTGGGGGAGGTGCTTTGGCTAGACCGCCGCTTTGCGGAAAAGCTCTTGAACCAGAAGGTGACCCTTATTTCCGATGTGGTTTCTAGCGGCGAAACCATGCGGGCCATGGAGCGCATGGTCCAAAGGGCGGGGGGGCGGGTGGTGGGGCGCCTCGCCGCCTTCCGCCAGGGAAGCCCGGCTTTGGACGTGGTCACCGTGGCGGAACTGCCTGTTCTCTAAAGCGTAAGGAGGAGGGGCCTGGACAGGTTCCAGGCCCCTTGGTATTTGGGCGCGGGGTAGTTATGAAGCGAATCTGGGTTTGGGTTTTTTGGGGTCTGGGGCTGGTTTTGGCCGCTTTTTCCGATCTGCCGGCGGGACCGGTGGCCGAGAGGGTGGAACGTGTGGTTCAGGCGGGGTGGATGCAGGGGTATCCGGATGGCACCTTCCGGGGCACGGAACCCGTGAACCGCTACCAGTTGGTGGCCACGTTGGGGCGGGTGCTTAAGGACCTGGGTGTGGAACCCAAGGAGGTGGCCTTCAGGGACGTTCCTAAGGGGCACTGGGCTCTGGAAGGGCTGGCTTTGGCGGCGGCTTGGGACTTGGTTTCCGGATACCCCGATGGAACCTTCCGAGGCCAAGAGGAGCTGAACCGGGCGGCCTTGGCGGTGGTTCTGGCGAAGATGCTGGAGCGCTTAGGGGTGGCCAAGGAAGCCCCCTTGCCTTGGGATGTGCCCCAAGATCACTGGGCGGTTGCCGCCGTGCGCCGCGTGCTGGGAGCAGGCCTGATGGACCTCAATCCGGACGGTTCCTTTGGTTTGACCACAGAGGTCAATCGCTACCAACTGGCGCTGGCCTTGGCCGGTTTGCAACCTTTGGTGGAGGCCAAGAAGCCTGCTCCCTTTCCTCCCACCCCCTCCGTGGCCCTGCAATCCCCCTCTTTGGCTTCTCAAGAAACGTTGGACGTGGCTGCCCGCTGGGTTGGGGCTGGGGGGAAGAAGGTGGTGGTGTTGGGGGAGAGGGTTCTCCTTTGGGAGGCCGGGGGGGGTCAGGACCTCGGGCCGAACGAGGGTTTCCAAGCCGCTATTCCTCCCTGGAGGTTGAAGGGTGGGGTCCTGGAAGATGGGAAAGCCCGCTATGTCCCCTTAGGGACCAAAGAGGGAAAGGAGGTGCTACCCCCGGTGTTCCAGCGCCTTAGGGAGGGGCACCTGAGCCTGGATCCGATGGGGGCCTACCTTTTGATAGTTCCTTCTACGCCGCTTTGCGACTGCCCCAGCCGGGTGGTGCGGTTTGTCCTTCTGCTAACCAATCCAGTGGGGTTGTATGCGGAGTACGTTTACCTTTTGGACCAGCCGGGTAACCGGGTGGTGGGGGTGGCCTGGCCGGATTCCAAGAATCTTGTGGTGTTGGAGGAGGAGAAAACGCGTACGTTGCTCTACCGCGTGAACCTAGCGGCCGGGGAGGATATCGCCCTTAGCGTTTGGGATGAGGGGGGCCTCGAGGAGCGCAGCCCCCTTCCCGTGCGCCCCGTAGCCAAAACGCTCTTGGCTGCGCTTCCCCTGGTTTCGGTATGGGGGCTGGGCTTTGAGGGGCCGGAACGCCTTTTGACTACCCGTGAGGGTAAGCTGGTGCGCGTTCAGCTATCCACCGCGCTTTGGTGAAGGGCGTACACCTCTGCCCGGAGGCCGAGCCTCCGGGCGGTTTCCACGTTCTCGGGGTCATCGTCCAGGTAGAGGGTTTCCTCGGGGGAGAGGCCGAGGCCCTTTAGCGCAAGGAGAAAGGCCTCCGGGTCCGGTTTGGCGACGCCCATGGCGCAGGAGGCGAAGAAGCCATCTATGTAGCCGTCTAGGCCATGGTAGGCGAGGCTTTCCTTGAGGCTTGGCAGGGTGTTGGAAAGCACCCCCACCTTGAGCCCCTGCGCCTTTAGGCTTCGCAGGAGGGCCTCGGCGCCCGGCGCTTTGCGCATAAAGTGGTAGTAGCGGAGGCCCTTTAGCCGCTCGGGGGGCAGGCCCAAGTTTTGGGCGGCCTTCTGGGCCAGCGCTTCAAAAAAGCGGGCTTCCTCTTCCAGGGTGCGCACCTTGCGCCACCGCACCGCTTCTAAGATCTCCCGCATGGCCCAGGCGAGCACGGAAAGGGTCTTTTCCAGGCCAGGCCCGTGGGCGGCGAGGGCCAAGGCCTTCTTGTAGAGGGCCTCCTCGTCCATGAGAAGGAGTACCCCGTCCCGGTCCAACAAAGCCCCCCGCATGGGACGAGTGTAGCACCCACGCGAGGGGGCCCAGGGTCAAACAACCCGCCACACCCCCTTCTCCGTGGCCAGGTACGCCATGGGGATGTCCCAGGGGTCCCGGGGGAGGCGGGGAAGGAGGAGGGCTTCCGGTACCACCCCCAGGCGGACGGCCTTTACTTGGGCCAGGAAGCGGTCGTAAAACCCCTTGCCGTGCCCCAGGCGAAACCCCTCCCGGTCAAAGGCAAGCCCCGGGACCACCACCAGGTCCAGCACCCCTGGGTCCACCGGGGGCGTGGTGGGCTCCAGAAGGCCAAAGGGGCCTGGGGCCAGGGGGCCCAAGGGGTGCACGGAAAGCCCTTCCCCCGCCACCTTGGGCAGGTAGTAGCGGGCGGGGTGCTTTTCCGTTAGGGATAGGAGGTCCAGCTCGTGGGGTAAGGGATGGTAGAGGAGGATGTCCTGGAACCTTCGTTCCGCGAGCCAGGGGAGGAGCTGGGCCACGAGCTCCACGGAAAGGGCGCGGCGGTCCAGGCTCTTCCAAACGCCCAGGGCGAAGCGGCGCAGGGCGGGCTTGTCCACGGAGGGAGGGTACCATCCTAGCCCCTTGACACTCAAGGCATAGGAGTGTCAAAATGCCCCCTAGGAGGGTAAGGTATGCCGGTCTACGTCTACAAAGGCCTGGAAACGGGCAAGTACTACGAGTTTGAACAGGGCTTCCACGACGAACCCCTGAAGGCCCACCCCGAAACCGGGGAGCCCCTGAAGCGGGTTATCACCCCGCCCGCCATCATCTTCAAGGGCTCGGGGTGGCACGTGAAGGACTACGCCAAGAAGGACTCCTCCTCCAAATCGGAAGGGGGCGAAGACAAGGAGTAAGGGAGGTCTTCCCTGGCCCCAGGCGCAGCCTGGGGCCTTATGCTTTTGGCATGCTGAACCTAGCTGCGCTTGCGCTCCTTTTGCTGGGCCTGGCGGTGCTCTTTGCCCCAAGGCGGCGGTTCGGGTTTCCCTTGGTGGGGGCGGGGCTCCTTCTTCGCCGAGAAGCTCGCCCCTGGGGTGCAGACCATCTTTGTCCCCAGCACCGGGAACTTCCTCTTGGACTTGAGGGGCCTCCAGGGGGGCGCCAAGCCCTAGCGCAGAACCCGGTCCCCCGGGGCGAGCTCTAAGAGCCCTTCCCGCACCTCCAAAATCCCCCGGTAGGCGGTGCCGGGGGCGTAGGTTTCCCCTGGGCGAAGCCGCGCCACCTTGAGCACCCTTCCTTCCCCGTCCAAAAAGGCCACCGTTACGCCAAAGCGGTAGCCCTCCGTGGAGAAGGGGGCATCGGTGGCCTCGGGGAAAAGGTAGAGGAGGGCGTCCAGCGCTTCCCGCCTCAGGCCCAAGCCCAGGTTCCAGGCCTCGGGCATGCGGGCGAGGCGGGCCTTTAGGGTGTGTTGCCCCGTGGGCGTTTCCACCACCACCTGGGCGGGTGGGGGCGGGGTTTGGAAGCGCCGGGCTGCCAGGAGGTAGCCCAGAAAGGAGAAGACCGAAAGGAGGATCAAAAGGGCGAAGGCCACCAAGGGGAAGAGGGGGCTTCGTTCCACGCTATCTCGGCCAAAGCTTCAGGGCCTCGCCCCCTACCCTGGCCCCGGGGGTGAGGCCCCGCCGGGCGAACCAGCCCCGGTTCACCTCGAGGGCCCCCTGGTACACCACCCCGGGGTAGTAGACGGGGCAGGGGTCGGCCTTGCAGGGCTCCATGTCCAGGATGCGCAGGATGACCCCCTGGCGGTCAAAGAAGGCGATGGAAAGGGGAATGAGCGTGTTTTTCATCCAAAACCCCCCTGCCGTGGGGGCGGGGAAGAGGAAGACCATGCCCTCGTCCTCCCCCAGGGACTTGCGGAACATGAGGCCCTGGGCTTGGCGCTCGGGGGTGTCGGCCACCTCCACCCTGAGGGTATAGCGCTTGCCGCCTCCTTCCACGTAAAGGGTGCTCTTGGGAAAGGAAAGCCCTTGGGCCAAGGCGAAGAGGCCGAGGAGGAAAAGGGCCAAGGGGCGCATGGACCCATTATGGCAGAAGGGGAAGGAGGTGGCGCTGGATCTCCCTTTGGAGGGCCTCTATGGGCTTGGTGGCGTCCAGGACCACGAAGCGTTCGGGCTCCGCCTCCGCCAGGCGCAGGTACCCCTCCCGTACCCGCCCGAAGAAGGAAAGCCCAAGCCCTTCCAGGCGGTCGGGGTCTTTCACCCGCTTGAGGGCCTCCTCGGGGGGGAGGTCCAGGAGGAAGGTGCGTTGGGGCCTAAGGCCTAGGGTGGCTTCCTTGGCCACCTCCAGGAGCCAAGGGAGGGGGAGCCCCCGGCCGAAGCCCTGGTAGGCCAGGCTGGAGTCCAGGTAGCGGTCGGATACCACCCAAAGCCCCTCCTCTAGCGCCGGCAGGATCACCTTGCGCACGTGCTCCGCCCGGTCGGCGCTGAAGAGAAGGTATTCCGCCTCCGGGGAAAGGGCTTTCCCGTGAAGGAGGAGCTCCCGCACCAGGGGAAGCCCTTCGCCAGGCTCCCGGGTGAGCCGCACCCTTAGGCCCTTTCCCTCCAAGAAGGCGGCCATGAGCCTTGCCTGGGTGGACTTGCCCGCCCCGTCCAGGCCTTCTAGCGTGAGGAAAACCCCGGCCATTTAGAGCCCCGTGGGGTGGTCCAGAAAGACCCAAGGGAGGCCGAAGCGCTCCTCCAGGTGGGCCGCCAAGGCCTTTACCCCGAAGACTTCCGTGTCGTAGTGGCCGGCGTAGATGACGTTGAGCCCCCGCTCAAAGGCCTCGTGGAAGGCGCTATGCTTGGGCTCCCCGGTGATGAAGAGCTCCGCCTCCACCTGGCCCACCAGGTTCGCCGCTCCCCCCGAAACGATGACCACCTCCTGCACCTGGCTCCGCCCTCCTTGGTGCACCAAGGGCTGCATCCCCGTAAGCTGCCCCAGCATGTCCGCCACCTGGACCAAGGGGGTGGGGAAGGGGAAGCGGCCCCTAACGCCCACGTCGTAGGGCGTCAGGTCCACCAGGCCTAAGGCCCTGGCCAGGACAAAGTTGTTCCCCACCTCGGGGTGGGCGTCCAGGGGAAGGTGGGCGGCGTAGAGGTTGATGCCGCCCCGGAAGAGGAGTTCCAGGCGCCTTTTGTGGTGGCCCCGGATGGGGAAGGGCTTGCCCCAGAAGAGGCCGTGGTGCACCAGGAGGAAGTCCACCCCTTCCTCCAGGGCTTTCTGGAAGGTGGCCTCGGCTGCGTCCACCGCTGCGCCTATCTTGCGCACCTCCTCCTTGCCCTCCACCTGGAGGCCGTTGAGGGAGGGGTCCTGGGGAAAGGCCGCCAGGTTCAGGTAGCCGTCTAGGTAGCGGACGAGCTCGTCCCGGTTCATGGGCCCTAGCTTACCGGAAGCCCCCCCTGGGCGGATGGCTGACCGGTCAGTATCATGGGGGCGTGGAACCCGAAACCCTTTTGAAGCTCCGCTTCCTTTCCGGCCTCACGGAAGGCCCCGAGGGGCTCCCCCTTTTCGTCCTAACGGACATCCTCGAGGGGGACCCGCCCCGCTACCGCTCCCGCTTGGCCCTGTTTGACGGGGCTTTGCGCCTTCTGACCCAGGAGGAGGCCAAGAAGCCCCGGTATGCCCACCCTTACGTCTACTTCTTGCGCCGGGTGGGGGAAGGGGAGGAGCTCTTTCGCCTGGACCTGCGGGGGGGTGAGGCGGAAAGGCTCACGGAAACCCCCGGGGTCTTGGACTACGCCCTGGGCCCCTCGGGGGAGGTGGCCTTCCTGGCCCTCAAGGAAGCCCCCAAACCGGGAAGCCCCCGGCGTTTTGAGGGCTGGCCCTTCAAGTTTGACGGCCGGGGCCTTCTCCCCGAGGGGAACCTGGCCCTTTACCTGCTAAAGGACGGGGAGAAGCGGCTCCTCTTGGACCGCTACCCTCCCCCCAAGGAGATGGCCTTCGCCCCGGAGGGCCTTTACCTGGTGATGCCGGAGGACTCCAAGGCCCAGGCGGAGGGGCGGGATACCCTTTTCCTCCTGGAGGAGGGGGGCCTGCGGAAGGTCTACGGGGGCCACGGCCCCATCTTCGGCCTGGAGTGGAGCCCGGAAGGGCTTTTCTTCCTGGGCCACGCCTTTGAGCGGGGCGGGGGGACGGAGGCCAGGCTTTACCACCTGAAGGGGGGCGAGGCCCGGGTCCTCTTCACGGGGAGCCTCCAAAACTCCATCAACAGCGACCTCCGCTTCGGCGCCCACTTCCAGGGGCCCAAGTGGGGTGGGGACGGGGTCTATGTGGTGCGCACGGAAGAAGGGGTGGCCCGGCTTTACCGGGTGGGCCTGGACGGGGAGGCGGAGGCCCTTTCCGCCTCGGGGAGCGTCCTTTCCTTCGCCTGCACCTCCAGGGGGCTATTCCTCCTCACGGAGGGCTTCACCCACCCGGCCCGCCTCGAGGGCCCCTTGGGCACCTACGACCCCAACGCGGGGGTCCTCCCCTTGGCCGAGCCCGTGCCCACCGCCTGGGAGAGCCCGGAGGGGCACAGGGTGCCGGGGTGGGTGCTCCTGCCCGAGGGGGAGGGCCCTTTCCCCGTCATCCTTTACATCCACGGGGGGCCCCACACCGCCTTTGGGGCCGCCCCCATGCTGGAGCTCCAGCTTTTCCGGGCCCAGGGCTACGCCGTGGCCTTCTGCAACCCTCGAGGCTCCACGGGCTACGGGCAGGACTACGCCCTTTTGGAGGGGGCTTGGGGCGAGCGGGATGAAAGGGACCTCCTGGGCTTTTTGGACCACGTGCTCGCCCGCTTTCCCTTGGACCCGAACCGGGTGGGGGTGGCGGGGGGAAGCTACGGGGGCTATATGGTGAACTGGCTCACCGCCCGCTATCCTGAGCGCTTTAAGGCGGCGGTCACCGACCGGGGCATCTGCAACTGGCTAAGCTTCTTCGGCGCTAGCGACATCGGCCCCCGCTTCACCCACCTGGAGCTTTTCGCCAAGCCTTGGGAGCGCCCCGAGGTCCTTTGGGAGAAAAGCCCTTTAAGGCTGGTCCACCAGGTGAAGACTCCCACCCTGGTGGTCCATTCCGAGGCGGACCACCGTTGTCCCATAGACCAAGGAGAAACCTGGTACACTGCCCTCTCTCAAAACTTGCACCTCCCGCATACCCCGCATAAACCTTCACTCCCTCCCCCG